>NZ_RPSE01000247.1:0-9163 GCF_003949955.1 Streptomyces sp. WAC05292 | reverse complement strand
GGCGGGGTCCTTCCGCGTTCCCGGGCCGCTTCCCTCCCCGGCCCCCGGCCGGCTGCGGTCCCAGCGTCCGCCCGCTCGCGGGCGAGCACGCCGCGGACGGCCGCGTGCAGCGCGGGAGCCGCGGCGAGGAAGCCGGACGCGGACGGCGTCCACGGGGGTGCCGTCCATGTCGGTGACGAGCGCCCCTCCTTCCCGGGCCATCAGCGAGCCCGGCAGGAGGTTGCTCTTCGCCGACGCCGCGGACTGGCGGACCGACGCACTCACGCCCGAGGAGGCCGCCGCGCCGTCGCCGCCACCACCGGCCCGGCCAACCTCGTGGCCGCGCTCCACTGCCCCGATCTGCACGCGCTGTACGACTTCACGGCCAACGTCCCGGGCCCGCTGGGCATCACCCGCGCCGAAACAAGCCTTGTGGCCCGGACCGCCAAGCGCGTCGGCAGCCGTCGGTGACTCCGCACGAACCCGGGGCCCGCCCTTGGACGACAAAAGAAGACCCCCGCCGAAGCGGGGGTCTTCCCGTGGTGTCCGAGGGGGGACTTGAACCCCCACGCCCGATAAAGGGCACTAGCACCTCAAGCTAGCGCGTCTGCCATTCCGCCACCCGGACAAGGTGTCTGTCTTCCCGGCCGCTCGGCCGTTCCGACGTGGAAAACATTACCAAACATTCAGGGGGCCCGATCACACCCCCTGCGGCCGGGGATCGCCCTTGGGCACGGGCGGGCCGGCGCGGGAGGATGGGGGCGCAGCCGTCGGTACCGACCAGTGGGAGGAAGCAGCGTGAGCGAGTCGAGCGCGGGCAGGACCGTCTCCGGCGAGGACGAGGTCGTCGACCTCTGCCGGGACCTCATCCGGATCGACACCAGCAACTACGGGGACCACTCGGGTCCCGGCGAGCGCAAGGCCGCCGAGTGGGTCGCCGAGAAGCTCGCGGAGGTCGGCCTGGAGCCGCAGATCTTCGAGTCGCACAAGGGCCGGGCCTCCACCGTGGCCCGCATCGAGGGGGAGGACCCCTCGCGGCCCGCCCTGCTGATCCACGGGCACACCGACGTCGTCCCGGCCAACGCCGCGGACTGGACGTACGACCCGTTCTCCGGGGAGATCGCCGACGGCTGCGTCTGGGGCCGCGGCGCCGTCGACATGAAGGACATGGACGCGATGACGCTGGCCGTCGTCCGCGACCGGCTCCGCAGCGGCCGCAAGCCGCCGCGCGACATCGTCCTCGCGTTCCTCGCCGACGAGGAGGCGGGCGGCGTGTACGGCGCCCGCCACCTCGTCGACCACCACCCCGGCCTCTTCGAGGGCGTCACCGAGGCGATCGGCGAGGTCGGCGGCTTCTCCTTCACCGTCAACGAGAACCTGCGCCTGTACCTCGTCGAGACGGCGCAGAAGGGCATGCACTGGATGCGCCTGACCGTGGAGGGCACCGCCGGCCACGGCTCCATGACGAACACCGACAACGCGATCACGGAGCTGTGCGAGGCCGTGGGGCGGCTCGGCCGGCACCAGTGGCCGGTCCGCGTCACCAAGACGGTGCGGTCCTTCCTGGACGAGCTGTCCGACGCCCTGGGCACCCCCCTCGACCCGGACGACATGGACGCCACCCTCGCGAAGCTGGGGGGCATCGCGAAGATGGTCGGCGCGACGCTGCGGAACTCGGCCGCCCCGACGATGCTCGGCGCCGGCTACAAGGTGAACGTCATCCCCGGCCAGGCCACCGCGCACGTCGACGGCCGCTTCCTGCCCGGCTACGAGGACGAGTTCTTCGCCGACCTCGACCGCATCCTCGGGCCGCGCGTGAAGCGGGAGGACGTCC
The DNA here is from genome assembly GCF_003949955.1 of Streptomyces sp. WAC05292. NCBI lineage: Bacteria > Bacillati > Actinomycetota > Actinomycetes > Kitasatosporales > Streptomycetaceae > Streptomyces > Streptomyces sp. WAC05292. Next base: position 7,350 of record NZ_RPSE01000247.1, on the reverse strand, counting down.
ACGGGGACAAGGCCCTGGAGACCGACTTCGACGGCCGGCTCGTGGACGCCATGCAGGGCGCACTCAAGGCGGAGGACCCGATCGCGCGCGCCGTCCCGTACATGCTCTCCGGCGGTACGGACGCCAAGTCCTTCGACGACCTCGGCATCCGCTGCTTCGGCTTCGCACCGCTGCAGCTGCCGCCCGAGCTGGATTTCGCCGGCATGTTCCACGGCGTGGACGAGCGGGTGCCGGTCGACGGGCTCAAGTTCGGCGTGCGCGTCCTCGACCGATTCATTGACAACTGCTGAGAATCGAGAAGGTGTGCACAGACCACCGGGAAGAGTGAATGCGCTCATACGCTCGTAGCCCCGGTGATCCCTCCTCGTTACAGGTGGTGCGGTCCGCGGCTGGGACCGCATTGCCTACTAGGAGGAACAATGCTGAAGAAGGTTGTGGCCGCTGCCGCTGCCACCGGTGGTCTGGTTCTGGCGGGTGCGGGCGTCGCGGCTGCCGACGCGGGTGCGCAGGGTGCGGCCATCGGCTCCCCCGGTGTCCTGTCCGGCAACGTCGTCCAGGTCCCGGTCCACATCCCGGTGAACGTCTGCGGCAACACCATCAACGTCGTCGGCCTGCTGAACCCGGCCTTCGGCAACACCTGCGTCAACGCCTGACGCACCTGAGGTCTTGGGGCCCCGGAGCGCAATCCAGCGCTCCGGGGCCGCCGGGCTTTCGGGCCCGGTGTTCCGGAAAAACGGCAGGGGGATGGAAGAGATGCGACGACAGGCAGCGGCGGCCGGGAAGACCCTGATCACGATGGCCGCGGCAGGGGGCGTCCTCGCCCTGGCCGGGGGATACGCGCAGGCGGCCGGCGGCGCCGGAGCCGCGGCCTCGGGGCAGGCCACCGGTTCGCCGGGCGTGCTGTCCGGCAACAACGTGCAGGCCCCGGTGGACGCACCGGTGAACGTCTGCGGCAACACGATCGACGTCGTCGGGCTGCTGAACCCGGCGTTCGGCAACCGCTGCTCCAACGGCGGCGGCCAGCCGGGTAACCCGGGCCAGCCGGGTAACCCCGGTAACCCGGGTAACCCCGGTAACCCGGGCCAGCCTGGCAACCCCGGTAACCCCGGTAACCCGGGCCAGCCTGGCAACCCCGGTAACCCGGGCCAGCCTGGCAATCCCGGTAACCCGGGCAACCCCGGTAACCCCGGTAACCCGGGCCAGCCTGGTAACCCCGGTAACCCGGGGAACCCCGGTAACCCCGGTAACCCGGGCCAGCCCGGTAACCCGGGAAACCCCGGTAACCCCGGCACCCCGGGTCAGCCCGGTAACCCCGGCACCCCGGCCCAGCCCGGTACCCCGGGCAACCCCGGTGGCGGTTCGGTGACGCCCGGGCCGGGGGCCGGGATCGCGCCGCCCCGGCAGGCCGCGCTTGCCGCGACCGGCGCCGGCGACGTCCTCGGCGTGGCCCTCCCGCTGGCCGCCGGCACGCTCCTGGCCGGAGCCGTGCTCTACCGGCGGGCCCGCGCCGCGGCCTGACGCGACGCCGCCACAGCGCGGGCCCCGCCCCCTCCCGGGGCGGGGCCCGCGCCATGTCACCAGGTCAGCCCGTCACCAGGTCGCCCGGACCTGACGGATGATCCGGCGGCGCAGCCGCACCCTGCGGCTCCCGTCCCGGTACAGGCTCATCCGGTCGAGCTCCCAGTTCCCGTACTCGGCGTGGTCGGTCAGCAGTCGGGTCGCCTCCTTGCGGGGGACCCCGCGAGGCACGTACACGTCGACGAATTCGTATTCCGGCATCGCATCTATTGTGCGGGCACCGCCCCGCTACGGATAGCGTCTGCCCTATGTCTGATGCCGCTCTGCCCACTGTTGCCGAGGTTCGCGCCGCCGCCGAGGCCGTCAAGGCCGCCATCGACCGCCACCTCGCCGCTGTCGAGAGCAGGGTCGGGGACGAGGACCCGGCCGTCTACGCCGCTTTCAACGAACTCGCCGCCGCAGCCGAGGAGTACGACGAGCTCCTGTACGACCGCTACGACGAGGTCACCCCGTTCGAGATCCCCACCCCCGAGGACGGAGCCCCGTACGCCGGACCCGCCGAGCCCGCCGCCTTCAGCGTGCTGATCCGCCGCGACTACGCCGTCGTGCACCCGGGGCGGCTGGTCGCCCAGGCCGACCGGGTCGCCGCGCACGACCGGGACGCCGAGCTCGTCCACGACGGGGGCACGGCCGGAGCCCTCGGCGTCCTCTTCGGGGAGTACGAGCCCGACGAGATCGCCTCCCGGGCCAAGGACTTCGGCCTGGAGGAGGGCGACTCGACGCTGTGGATCGCCGCGTCCCACGAGGTCCCGGAGCCGGGGGAGTGGCTCGCCGCGCCGTTCGGCAGCACGGACCCGCAGGACGTCCTGCACCGGTTCGACGTCAGCTCCGTCTTCGACGACGACGAGGAGGAGGACGACGAGGCCGCGGAACCCGGCCTGACGCCCGCCTGATCCCGCACCGCACCACACCGCACCGCCCCGTGCCGCGGACGCGGCCGGCCCCCCTGCCCGCGACGGGACGGGGGGCCGGCCGCGCGGCCCGCGCCGCTACTCCGGCTGCTCCTGCGCCGCGGCCGCGAGGCTCCGCAGCAGGCCCGCCAGCCGCGTCGTCCGCGGCTTCGGCAGCACCTCCGCGACCGCACGCGGCAGCGCCTGGTCGACGCCGTGCACCACCGACAGGTGCCGCTCGGCCCGCCCGAACGCCGTGTACACCCAGTCCCGCGACAGGGCGGGCACCGCGTCCCCCGGCAGGACGACGACCACCGCCGGCCAGCGCCCGCCGACGGCCTGGTGCGCCGTGACCGCCCAGCCGTGCCGCACCCGCGACTCCACCAGCTCCTTCGGCACGACGACCCGCCCGCCCGCCGCATCCAGCTGCAGGCCCGCGGCGTCAGCCGACACGACCCGCGCGGGGACGGCCCGCCCGGGCGACGGCACGTGGACGACGCGGTCGCCGGGATCGAAGCCGCCGAAGCGGCCCGGGCCCGGGTTGAGCCGCTCCTTCAGGGCCGCGTTCAGCGCGCGGGTGCCCGCCGAGCCGCCGTGGCCCGGGGTGATGACCTGCACGCCGTCCGCCGCGATGCCGAAGGCCCGCGGCACGGACTCGGCGACCAGCTGCACCGTGCGGTGCACCGCCTCGCCCGCGTCGCGGACGGGCACGATGACGACCTCCCGGCCGGGGGCTTCGACCTGGTTCAGCTCGCCGATCCCGATGCCGGAGACCAGCTCGCCGATCGGACCCGGATCCGGGAGGCGGGAGGCGACCTGCGGGCAGACACGGGCCGCGAGTACGTCCGCGAACACCCGGCCCGGACCCGCCGAGCCGAGGACACCGGGGTCTCCGGACAGCACCAGGCGGGCGCCGTCCGGCACCGACTCCACCAGGGCGGCGGCGGTCTCCACGTCGAGCTGCGGCGCGTCCAGCACGACCAGCAGGTCCAGCGCGAACCGGCCGTCCGCGTCCCGGTCGGGTCCCTCCGCCCCGGCGAGCAGCCCGGCCACGGTGACGGCCCCCGGCGCGGGGGCGTGCGCGGCGAGGCAGGTGCGCAGGCCGTGCTCCCGGGCAGCGGCCGCCAGGGCCAGCGGCTCGGCGCGGGCGGCCTCGCCGCCGGTGTGCACGACCAGGCCGTGCGCCGCGGCGGCGCGGACCAGCTCGGCACCGACGCCGGCGCCGTCCGCGGACGGGTCCCAGGCGGCGGCGCCCTCGCCGGTGAAGGTGCCGGTCAGCCGGGCCAGGCCGTCGGCCAGGCTCTCCTCGGCCAGCGCGTGCCCCTCCAGGCCGACGAGGACGCGTACGGGCTGCTCGGCGTCGGCGTCGGAGTCCGCAGGCTGCGCGGCGCGGGCCGCCGGCTCGGCCACCGGCTCGTGGAACACCAGGACCACGCCCTCGGCGATGGCCCGGCCGAGCGCCTCGGCCGGGGCGGGGACCCCGTAGCCGGCCAGGGCGGACTCCAGGGCGGGGGCCTCCAGGGCGGTGTGCCCCTTCAGCGCGGCCTGCTCCAGCAGCCAGCCGGTGAGCGCCGCGGCGCGCCGCTCGTCGTCAGGGCCGGCGCCGGGGCCCAGCAGGGCGCGCGCGAACCCGTCCGCCTGGTTCGGGCGGACACCCGCGACGGCGAGGAGCCGCCACGGGTCCTCGGCGAGCTGCTCGGCCGCGTCCTCGCCGAGCGCGGCCGCCGCGGGAGCGGCCAGCTCCGCAGGGGCGCCGCCGCGCGCGAGCACCGCCCGGACTGCCTCGACGCGCTCCGCGGGCGGCGCGGCGGGCGCCGCGGCCTCCGGGCGCGGGCGCGGCGGTTGCGGGGCCGGCTCGGCGGCGCGGGCGGCGGGGGCCTCCGGCGCGGGCCGGCGCGGGACGGCCGGGGCGTCGTCGAAGTACGCCGGCGCGGACGCCCCGCCCTCCACGGCCCGTACGGCGGCCAGCAGATCGGCGGCCTTGCCGCTGAGCTTGCCGCCCGCCTCGACCGGGGCCTGGCGTTCCGCCTTGCGGCGCGCGATCCGCTCCCGCTCGTACCGCTGCGCCGCGAGCTCGGCCTCGGCCTCGCTGAGCTGCGCCGCCTCGCCTCCGGTGCCGCCGTCGGCGCCCGCCCCATCCGAAGCCGGAGCGTCCGGGCCGCCGCCGGCCGCGTCCTGCGGCTCCCCGCCGCCGCGGCCGCTGTCCGCGCCGTCGTCGGGCCCGCTGCCCGCGGGGTCCTCTCCGGCTTCGCCGCCGACCGGGTGTCCGGGCGCCGCGGGGTTGTCGAGGGCTGTGCCGTACGGCTCCCCGCCGTCGCGGCCGCTGTCCCCGCCGCCGGCGTGTCCCTTTCCCGCGAGGTCCTCTCCGGCGTCCTCGTCGGCCGGAGGCATGGACGGCGCGCCCTCGCCGCCGGCAGCGGCGGGCCCGGTGTCCGCGGGGGCGACCGCCGCCCCGTCGCCGTCGGAGGCGGCCGGCGCTTCGGCCGGTGCGTCGGGCGCCGGGGTGCCGGGCGGCTCCTGGCCGGCGGGCGGCGTCGGGGTTTCCGCGGCAGCGGCCTCGGTGTCGCGGTCCGTGCTCACAGCGTGCTCCAGTCCTGGTCGGGGTAGCGGTGCACGGGCGCCGACACATCGTCCAGCGCCCGGCAGATCTCCTCCGGAAGCGTAAGCTCCTCCACCGACAGGGCCTGCGCGAGCTGCGCGGACGTCCGCGCGCCGACGAGCGGAGCGACCACCCCCGGCCGGTCCCGCACCCACGCCAGCGCCACCTGGAGCGGCGTCACCGCCAGCCCGTGCGCGGCCGTCGCCACCGCGTCCACGATGCCGGCCGCCGCCTCGTCGAGGTACGGCTCGACGAAGCCCGCCATGGCCGGGGACGCGCCCCGCGAGCCCGCCGGGGTGCCCGTCCGGTACTTGCCCGTCAGGACGCCCCGCCCCAGCGGCGACGACGGCAGCAGGCCGACACCCAGGTCGCGGGCCGCGGGCAGCACCTCCCGCTCCACGCCCCGCTGGAGCAGCGAGTACTCCATCTGCGTGCTCGCCAGCCGGGTCCGCCCGCCGGGTGCCGCCAGCTGCCAGGTGGCCGCCTTGGCCAGCTGCCAGCCGCTGAAGTTCGACACCCCCGCGTAGCGGGCGCGGCCGCTGCTCACGGCCAGGTCCAGGGCCTGCAGCGTCTCCTCCAACGGAGTCGCCGGGTCGAAGGCGTGGACCTGCCACAGGTCGACGTGGTCCGTGCCGAGGCGTTCCAGGGAGTCGTCCAGCGCGGCCAGCAGGTGCCCGCGCGAGCCGTCGAAGCGCCGGTCGGGATCGGGGACGCTGCCCGCCTTGGTCGCGATGACGAGGTCCCGGCGCGGCACGAGCGGACCCACGAGCCGGCCCAGCAGGTACTCGGCCTCGCCGCCCCCGTAGACGTCGGCGGTGTCGACCAGCGTGCCGCCCGCCTCCCAGAACGCCTTCAACTGCTCCGCGGCGCCCGCCTCGTCCGGCCCGTCCTCGGAACGGCCCCACGTCAGGGTGCCGAGGCCGATCCGGGACACGCGCAGGCCGGTGCGGCCGAGATGCCTCTGCTCCATGAGCGCTGAGACTACTGGGGCACTGACGCGGCGGACCGTGGCGCGCTACAGTCCGCCCAGACCAACGTTACTGATCGGTACACCGGTAAGGGGACGACACATGCGGCTCGGCATCAATCTCGGCTACTGGGGCGCCGGCATGGACGCGGACAACCTCGCGGTGGCCCAGGAGGCGGACCGCCTCGGCTACGACGTCTGCTGGGCCGCCGAGGCGTACGGCTCCGACGCCCCCACCGTCCTGGCCTGGGTCGCCGCCCAGACCGAGCGCATCGACGTCGGCTCCGCGATCATGCAGATCCCGGCCCGCCAGCCCGCGATGACCGCCATGACCGCCGCCACCCTCGACTCCCTCACCAAGGGCCGCTTCCGCCTCGGCCTCGGCGTCTCCGGCCCGCAGGTCTCCGAGGGCTGGTACGGCGTGAAGTTCGACAAGCCGCTCGCCCGCACCCGCGAGTACGTCGAGATCGTCCGCAAGGCCATGACCCGCGAGCGCCTCTCCTACGAGGGCGAGCACTGGACCCTGCCCCTGCCGGGCGGCCCCGGCAAGCCGATCAAGCTCACCGTGCACCCCGAGCGCGAGCGCATCCCGCTCTACATCGCCGCCATCGGCCCGAAGAACCTGGAACAGACCGGCGAGATCGCCGACGGCGCCCTGCTGATCTTCCCCGCCGCCGAACACCTGGAGGCCACCGCGCTGCGCCACATCCGGGCCGGCCGCGAGAAGGCCGGCCTCGGCATGGACGGCTTCGACGTCTGCCCCACCGTCCCCCTCGCCGTCGGCGACGACGTGCCCGGCCTCGCCGACATGTTCCGCCCCTACACCGCCCTCTACGTGGGCGGCATGGGCAGCCGGAAGCAGAACTTCTACAACCAGCTCGCACAGCGCATGGGCTACGAGAAGGAGGCCGCCGAGATCCAGGACAAGTACCTGGCCGGCGACAAGGCGGGCGCCGCAGCCGCCGTCCCGCACTCCCTCATCGACTCCACCACCCTGCTCGGCTCCGTCGAGCGCATCGCGGACGGCATGCGGGCCTACGCCGAGGCCGGCGTCACCACCCTGACGCTCGCCCCGGCAGGATTCACCCGGGAGGAGCGGATCACCGCCCTCCGCGCCGGCACCCGGGCCCTGGAGCACGCCGGCCTCGCCTGACGAACGGCGGACGGAAGGGCCCCGGAAGGATCCGGGGCCCGGAAGCCTGCGGCCGTGGTGGGGGCTCGGGGGTCTCCCCGCCACGGCCGACACCCGCAACAACGCGCGCCCCGCCCCCGGGGTTACGCACGTCCCGGCCGCCCCGCCGTCGCCCGAACGGAGG
>NZ_RPSE01000246.1:0-9212 GCF_003949955.1 Streptomyces sp. WAC05292 | reverse complement strand
CATAGTGTTTCGGTGGTCATAGCGTTAGGGAAACGCCCGGTTACATTCCGAACCCGGAAGCTAAGCCTTTCAGCGCCGATGGTACTGCAGGGGGGACCCTGTGGGAGAGTAGGACGCCGCCGAACAATCATTGTGGGAAAGCCCCGCACCAGCTCTGGTGCGGGGCTTTCCTGCGTTTCGGGGAAGATTGCACACCCGCCCTCACCATTCGGCGGGATAGCTCTTCAGCGACGTCGTGTCGAGGGACCACCGGCCGGCGGTGACGGTGGCACCGAAGGCGTACGGGACTTCCTTGCGGTAGCGGAGCCCGTCGGGGCCCGGCGAAGGATCGCTGTGAACCGTGACCGTCTTCCTGTCCTTGCGGGGATCCACCACGACGTACAGCGGCACCCCCATCTTGGGATAGTCCAGCAGCTTGTCGCGGATGTCCGTCAGGGAGTTGGTCCGCGATACGACTTCGACCACCAGCATGACGTCCCGCCAGTTCACGACCTTCGCGGTGTCGTCGACGTCCTCCTCCGCGATCACCATCAGGTCGGGAACCTTCGTCAGCCCGGTCTCCGGATCCCCCATGATCGTGTCGCTCAGCGCGATGACCTCCTGGGTCTGCGCCTCGATCTGCCGGCGCAGCCGGACGACGTTCAGACCGCGGGGAGCCGTCGGCTCCACCATCGTGAGGCAGATCCGGCCTTCGGCGGTCTCCACCTTCCACCGGTCCTCCTGCTGGTCGGCCAGGGCCGCCAGTCGTTCCGCGAAGTCGTGCAGACGGCGGACCTGCTCGGGGGTGAAGTCGGCCACGGGCGCCTCCTGGTGGTGGCGGCCAGCGTATCCGCAGGGCATCAGGGGTGCGGTTACGTTGGGGGGATGCGCTATGACCTCGTCATCTTCGACAACGATGGTGTGCTCGTGGACAGCGAGCCCGTCGCCAACACCATCCTCGCCGGGTACCTGACGGAACTCGGCCACCCCACCACCTACGAGGAGTCCGTCCGCGACTACATGGGCGCGGCCGTGCACCGGGTGCACGACCTCGTCAGGGAGCGGACCGGGCAGCGGCTGCCGGACGACTTCGACGACACCCTGCACGCACGCACCTTCGCCGCGTTCGCACGCCAACTGGCCCCCGTCCCCGGCGCCGAGGACGTGCTCGCCGCGCTCACCGCGCACGGCGCCCCGTACTGCCTCGCCTCCTCCGGCAGCCACGAGCGGATCCGGGCCGGCCACCGGGCCGCCGGGCTCAGCCGGTGGTTCGGCGACGACATCGTCTTCAGCGCCCAGGACGTCGGCCGCGGCAAGCCCGCCCCCGACCTCTTCCTGTACGCCGCCCGCAGCATGGGCGTGCCGCCCGCCCGCTGCGTCGTCGTCGAGGACAGCCCCCTCGGCGTGCAGGCCGCCCGCGCCGCCGGCATGGACGTCTACGGGTTCACCGGCATGATGCCCGCCGAACGGCTCGCCGGCGCCACCGGCCACTTCGCCGACATGAAGGAACTCCCTGGCCTCCTCGAACTGCCCGTGTGAGATCCCTACCCACAGGTAGGGGCCGGCCGTACGCTGTGCCGCCATGACGGAGGATCCACGGCTGCGGCGTGCGCGGGGCGCCCTCGGGTTCTGCTTCCTCGCCCAGGGCGTCGCGTTCGCGCTCCTCGTGACGCGGATCCCCGCCATCCAGGACCGGTACGGGATATCCGACGCGCTGCTGCCGGCCTTCCTCGCCGCCGTGCCGGTCCTGGCCGGGGCCGGAAGCATTGCCGCCGGGCGCCTCGTCCGGAGCGCCGGGCCGGCCGCCGTGCTGCGGTGGTCGCAGCCCCTCGTCCTGCTGTCCCTCATCGGCGTCGGCGCCGGCCGCACCCTCGGCCACGCGGCCGCCGCGCTCGCCGTGTTCGGGCTGGCCGTCGGCGCGCTCGACGCGTCGATGAACATGCTCGGCGTCGGCCTCCAGCACGCCTACGGCCGCAGCATCATGCTCGGCTTCCACGCCGCCTACAGCCTCGGCGGGATCGCCGGCGCCTCCGCCGCCTGGGCCGCCGCCCACTGGCACCTCGGGCTGCCCGCGACCTACCTCGCCGCGGCCGCCGTGCTCCTCCCCGGCATCCTCGCCGCCGGCCCCCTCCACACCGGCCGCCGCCACACCCCGCCGCCGACCGGCGGAACACCGCAGGACGCCCCCCGGGCAGGCGGCTTCCGGCCGCTGCTGCCGCTCTGCGCCGTGATGACATGCGCGTACATCGGCGACGCGACCGTCTCCAACTGGAGCGCCAAGTACGTCCAGGACGTCCTCGGAGGATCCGAGCAGCTCGCCACGCTCCCCTACAACCTGTACATGGCCACCACGCTCGCCGGCCGCGCCGCCGGCGACCTCGGCGTGCGCCGCTTCGGTGCGGCAGCCGTCGTACGGGCCGGGACGGTCCTCGCCGCCGCCGGGTTCGCCGTCGTCGCCGCGGCGCCCGGACCCTGGACCGGCATGGCCGGGTTCACGCTCCTCGGACTCGGGCTGTGCGTCATCGTCCCGCAGACCTTCGCGGCCGCCGGGCGGCTGTACCCGCGATCCTCCGACGCGGCCGTCGCCCGGCTGAACATCTTCAACTACGCCGGATTCCTGATCGGTTCGCCGCTCGTCGGCGCGCTCGGCGACGCATGGAGCCACCGCGGGGCGATGCTCGTACCGGCGGCCCTCGTGCTGGTGACGCTGCTGTACGCCCGTTCGTTCGGCTCAAGCGGTGCCCTATACGGTGTCCCGCATGAGCAGCCGCGGGTTGGTGATGTGGGACGAGGCCGTGACCGGCTATGACTTCGGGCCGAGCCATCCGATGGACCCCGTGCGCCTGGCCCTCACCATGGGCCTCGTACGCGCCTTCGGACTGGACCGCGAGGTGGAGGTGCGGTCCGCGCCGCCCGCCGGCGACTCCACCCTGCGGCTCGTGCACCGGGAGGACTACATCGCCGCCGTCCGCGGCGCCTCCGCCGAGCCCGCCTCCGCCGACGGGTCGTACGGGCTCGGCACCGACGACGATCCGGCGTTCCACGGCATGCACGAGGCGTCCGCGCTCATCGCCGGGCAGTCCGTCGCGGCCGCCGAAGCCCTCTGGCGGGGCGAGGCCGGCCACGCCGTCAATTTCGCCGGCGGACTCCACCACGCCATGCCCGGCGGCGCCTCCGGGTTCTGCGTCTACAACGACGCCGCCCTCGCCATCGCCCGCCTCCTCGAACTCGGAGCCGAACGCGTCGCCTACGTCGACGTCGACGTCCACCACGGCGACGGCGTCCAGGCGGCGTTCTGGGACGACCCGCGGGTCCTGACCGTCTCCCTGCACGAACACCCCGCCACCCTCTTCCCGCAGACCGGCTGGCCGCAGGAGACCGGCGGCGCGGCCGCCGAAGGCACCGCCGCCAACATCGCGCTCCCCGCCGGCACCGGCGACGAGGGCTGGCTGCGGGCCTTCCACGCCACCGTCCCCGAACTCCTCGCCGACTTCCGGCCGCAGGTCCTCGTCACCCAGCACGGCGCCGACACCCACTTCGAGGACCCGCTCGCGCACCTCGCGGTGTCCCTCGACGCCCAGCGCGCCGTTCAGGAGGCCTGCCACCGGCTCGCCCACGAGCACGCCGGCGGCCGGTGGCTCGCCCTCGGCGGCGGCGGGTACGCCGTCGTCGACGTCGTCCCCCGCTCCTGGACCCACCTCGTCGGGATCGCCGCCCACCGGCCCGTCGACCCCGCCGCGGCCGTACCCGCCTCCTGGCGCGACGAGGTGTACGCGCGGACCCGGCAGCTCGCCCCCGGCCGGATGACCGACGGACGGGACGCCACCTGGCAGGACTGGGACGCCGGCTACGACCCGGCCGACCGCGTCGACCAGGCCGTACTCGCCACCCGGCGGGCCGTGTTCCCGCTCCGCGGCATGCTCCCCTGACCGGACCCCGCCCCCCGCGGCCCCGCCCGCACGCCGGGCGGCACAGGTGAAGCATCGTTACGCCAACTGTGCGCAATCCCGCCCGAACCGGCACCCCGCCGAGCCCGGTGCGGCAGCATCGGAGGGGTGTTGAGCACCGGCGCACTGCGAGCGCACCTGCTGGCCGCCCGCCTCGCCGGGCCCGTCGCGACCTCCCGCGAGGAGAGCCTGCGCAGCTACCGGCTGTTCGCCGCCGGCGACCCCCGTGCGCTCCTCGGCCTCGACCCCGAACCGGGCTGGGGCGAGCGGGAGCTCCTGCACCTCATGGCGGACAGATGCGGGGTCTCCGCCGACCCCGCCCACGTCAGCGGCCCGGACCTGATCGACCCGGAGCGGACGCTCGCCGCGCTCCGGGCGTTCGCGGACCGGCTGGGAGCGGCGGCGGCCGCGCGGGAACCCGTCCTGTTCGGCACCGGCCACCCCCACCGCCTCCTGGAGTTCTACGCCAGTTTGGCCCGGGCCCTGTCGGCGGCCGGCTGTGTCGTCCTCACCCCCGCGCAGGGCGCGCGCATCGACGTCCCGACCCGGTTCGGGGTACGCACGCACTGCCTGGATTACGTACGGGGGGTCGCGCTGGTGCGAGCACCCGGCGCGCGGCCCCCCGGGAGTGCCACCGGCGCGCACACCCATTCACCCCTGCCGGTTCGGATCGCGCTGGAGGCCCTCGCGGAGGGCCCCGGGCCGCTGCCGCAGCTGGTCGTCGGGGACCACGGGTGGGTCTGCGGTGCAGGTCAGCTCGGTGTGGACGCGATCGGACTCGCGGACACGGACGATCCGGCGGTCTTCGTCGGGGAGGCCGAGGGGCGCGTGGCGGTGGCGGTTCCGCTTGATGACGGCGTGCGCGCGGACTACTACAGACCGCTCACGCGGTATCTACTGGACCGGGCGAGTCTGCCGGGCGCGCAGGAGCGGCCGTAGCTCCTCTTCCCCACTCGTATCACGCGCCCCTAATCTGGGGAGTGAGCGTGCGACGACGAGGAGTAACCGGAGGGGAAGCCGGTGCCCGTCATGCACGGAAGGTCAAGGTGTGTCATGGCTGCTGGCGAGAGGCCTCTCAGTGAGGTTCAGTTCCTGACCGTGGCGGAGGTCGCCTCGGTGATGCGAGTGTCGAAGATGACCGTGTACCGCTTGGTGCACAACGGTCATCTGCCCGCAATCCGGGTGGGCCGGTCCTTCCGGGTCCCCGAGAACGCGGTCCACGAGTACCTCCGAGAGTCCTATGTGGGGGTGGAGTCGGCCTGAGAGTGGGGCCTGCGACACCTTTGGGCCACCTTCGGGTCGCCTCGGATTACAAGCTCGGAGCTCGGGCGGGTAGGCTAGGCCGACGTAGGTCGTGTGGGCCCAGACGCCCCGCACCGATCCCCGCGGGCGCGGGGATGTTCCGAGAAGTGAGCGAGGGTAGTCGTGGGCTCTGTTATCAAGAAGCGGCGTAAGCGGATGGCCAAGAAGAAGCACCGCAAGCTGCTCAAGCGCACCCGCGTTCAGCGCCGTAACAAGAAGTAAACGGCAGCTGTACGTGTTCTCCGCAGCCCCTCCACCATCCTTTGGTGGAGGGGCTGCGGTGTAGCCGGGAACGGGCGGGGACGACGAGGGAGGCGCGGGGCTCGTGGGGAAGGTCGTGCTCGTGACCGGGGCTGCCCGGCAGTTGGGGGGCCGCTTCGTACGGCGGGTCCAACGCGACCCGGAGGTCGAGCGGGTCGTCGCCGTCGACGCGGTCCCGCCGCCGCACGGCCTCGGGCGCGCCGAGTTCGTCCGGACCGACATCCGGCAGTCGTCCGTGGCGCGGGTCCTCGCCGAGCACGCCGTCGACACGGTCGTCCACCTCGCGGTCACGGGGGGCAGTTCCGCGACGGGCACCGGCAGCGCCGTCAAGGAGACCAACGTCATCGGGACGATGCAGCTGCTGGGCGCCTGCCAGAAGTCGCCCACGGTGCGCCGGCTCGTGGTGAAGTCCAGCACCAGCGTGTACGGCGGCACCCCGCGGGATCCGGCCGTCTTCACCGAGACCACCCAGCCGAAGTCCCAGCCGCCGCCCGGTTTCGCGAAGGACGCCGGCGAGGTCGAGTCGTACGTCCGCGGGTTCGCCCGGCGGCGGCCCGACGTCGCGGTGTGCGTCCTGCGGTTCGCGAACATCCTCGGCCCGTACGCGGACTCGGCTCTCGCCGAGTACTTCTCGATGCCCGTCCTGCCGACCGTGCTCGGCCACGACCCGCGGCTGCAGTTCGTCCACGAGGAGGACGTCCTGGAGGTGCTGCGGATCGCGGCGCAGGAGCCGCGCCGGGGCACCCTCAACAGCGGCACCTTCAACATCGCCGGGGACGGCGTACTGCTGCTGTCGCAGTGCGCGCGGCGGCTGGGCCGGCCGACGCTGCCGCTCGCGCCCCCCGCGGTCGGCTGGGTGGGGGCCGCCCTGCGGGTGGTCGGCGTCACCGAGTTCTCGCCCGAGCAGATCCGGCTCCTCACGCACGGGCGGGTCGTGGAGACCGCGCAGATGCGGGAGGTGTTGGGCTTCAAGCCGATGTACTCGACCTCCGAGACGTTCGCCGACTTCGCGGCCGGCCGGGGAAGCGGGCTGCTGCCGCCGGAGCGGCTGGCCCGGGTCGTGGACCGGGTCGCGGGCATGCTGGACGCCGGAGTTGCCGGAGCCGACAAGGGAGCGCAGCGATAGTGGCGGACGCCAAGGTCATTCCGTTCGACGAGGACCGGCCGCGGCGGCGCGGCGCCGACCGGCGCACCGTCCGCGCCGTGCCCGGCCCCGCACCGGAGCCGGACGCCGACGGGGGCCCGGAGGCCGGCCCGCCGGCCTCGGGCGGCCCGGCCCCCGGGGTGGTGCCGCGCGACGGCACGGACGGCGCTCCGCCCGGCCCGCGGGCCGGCGCGGAGGGGCCCGGCTGGGAGCGGCGGCTCGCGTCGGGGCTGGCGTTCCTGCGGCGGCGCATCACGGGCGAGTACGAGGTCGACGAGTTCGGCTACGACCGGGAGCTGACGGACCAGGTCCTGATGTCGCTGATGCGGCCGCTGTTCGACGGCTACTTCCGCGTCGAGGTCAGGGGCGTCGAGAACATCCCGGCCGAGGGCGGGGCGCTGATCGTGGCGAACCATTCCGGGACGCTGCCGCTGGACGGGCTGATGATGCAGGTCGCCGTCCACGACCGGCATCCGGCGCAGCGCCACCTGCGGCTGCTGGCCGCGGACCTGGTGTTCATGCTGCCGGTCGTCGGCGAGCTGGCGCGCAAGGCCGGGCACACGCTGGCGTGCGCGGAGGACGCGCAGCGGCTCCTGGAGGCGGGCGAGCTCGTCGGTGTCATGCCCGAAGGGTTCAAGGGGATAGGGAAGCCGTTCGGCGACCGGTACCGGCTCCAGCGGTTCGGGCGGGGCGGGTTCGTGTCGACGGCGCTGCGGGCGGGCACCCCGATCGTGCCGTGCTCCATCGTCGGCGCCGAGGAGATCTACCCGATGGTGGGCAACGCGAAGACGCTCGCCCGGCTCCTCGGGCTCCCGTACTTCCCGATCACGCCGACGTTCCCGTGGCTGGGCCCGCTCGGGGCCGTGCCGCTGCCGACGAAGTGGACGATCCAGTTCGGGGAGCCGATCGCGACGGACGGCTATCCGCCGGAGGCGGCGGAGGACCCGATGCTCATGTTCAACCTGACGGACGAGGTGCGCGAGCAGATCCAGCACACGCTGTACAAGCTGCTGGTGCAGCGGAGGTCCGTCTTCTTCTGACGCCCCGGTCCTGCCGACGCCGGGCAGGCCGAAGTGCCCGGTCCCTCGTGCGGGCCGGGCACCTCGCGCCGTGCAGGGCGGGCCCTACTCGGCGTCCTCCGCCGTCAGTCCCAGGCCAGGGAGCAGGCCGGGGAGCAGCGGTGGGAGGGTGATCTCCGGTTGCGGGGCCTGCGATCCCGTCGTCGAGCCCGGTGTGGGCTGTCCCGCCGGAGGCTTCAGCAAGTCGCCGGTGCCGCCGAGGAGACCGCTGCCGGGAGCCGGTGTCGGCTGGGCGGCGGGCGGTGCGGCCGGGGCCTGGCTCGCGCCGGGCGCACCGGCGCCCGGCGCAGGGGCCTGCTGCTGCCCGGACGGGGCGCTCGGCCGGGCCGGGGCCCCGCCGTTGCCCTGCGTCTGCTCCGGAGCCTTCGGGAGGAGGGCCTGGAGGGGCGCCACGTCATCGTCTATGGCCTGGAAGACGGACTCCACCTCGCCGCCCACGTCTCCCAGTTGGGCGGGGAGCTTGTCGCGGAGCCTGCCCCACGCGTCGCGGTGGGAGCGGGAGAACGACGACAGCGTCTGGATCGGGCCCAGCGAGCCGTCCCGCTCGTACGCGGCCTGGAGCAGTCGGTGGCCCTCGGCCGCGTCGTGCTTCATGCCGTCCAGGGCGCGGCGGATCGCGCCCAGCGACTCGTGGTCCAGGACGCCCGTACGGCCGCGCTCCATCAGCCGGCGCGCCTCCGACAGGCGGTTCGAGGCCTGGTCCAGGTAGAGCTCGCCCCGGTCGGCGTCCTCGTCGGCCATGCCGAGCTTGAGGTCCTCCATGCCCCGTTTCACCGGGTAGAGGGTGTCACCGGGGAGGGCGTCCGTGCTGGCAGCGGCGACTCCGCTGAAGGCCCCCGCGGCCACACCCACGGTGAGGCCGCCTGCTGCGATGCCCTTGGACCAGCGGGAGCGGGGCCGCAATTTCCGGAGCGGGGTCGCCCGGTGGGCGCCGCGGCCGGCCCGCTGCTCGGGCACCTGAGGGTCCGAAGCGGCACCGCCTCCGGCCCTCTCCTCCATCACCATGGCCTCCATGGCGGCAACGAGCTGCGCCCGCTGCACCACTTTGACCTCGGGGTCCAGCACCGGGCGCGGCAATTCGCCGAGCACGCTCGCCAGGGCCAACAACCGCTCGTGGTCGGCAGATTCGGCAGGTGCCTCGGACTGCTCGGCCGCCGGGTCAGGTTCGGAAAGGTCGGACGACGGGTTCCGATCCTCCAGGGCCTGGGCGAAGGCGTTCGCCCGCCGGTGCGGAGTCACGTTCGCGATCACTGGCGGCACCTCCTCTCGTCATGACGATCGACTCCCCAAGGTGTCCGGAAGGTTGCCCTCCTTGAGCACATCCACCCTTTCGGGTGAGCGGCTTCGGGTAGGGCGCGTCCAAAGGGAGCCTGCATCCCGCACAACGAGCGGCGCGGCAGTTGGGTTACGGACGAAGGATGATCGGACCACAGCGTCATCGAGGGGTCACCGGTTGTGTGGATGGTGAGCGGTCGGAAGGGGTGGGGGGAGGCCTGCGGC
>NZ_RPSE01000245.1:0-9270 GCF_003949955.1 Streptomyces sp. WAC05292 | reverse complement strand
CGCATGCCCGCCCTGTACCTGAGCCACGGCGCCCCGCCGCTGGCCGACGACCCGGTCTGGCCGGCCGAGCTGGCCGCCTGGTCGGCGTCGCTGCCGCGCCCGCGCGCCGTCCTCGTGGTCTCCGCCCACTGGGAGGAGGCCCCGCTGGCGCTCGGCGCCACCGAGACCGTCCCGCTCGTGTACGACTTCTGGGGCTTCCCCGAGCACTACTACCGGGTCCGCTACGGCGCCCCCGGCGCCCCGCGGCTCGCCGCGTCCGTGCGGGCGCTGCTGCGCGCCCCCGGCATGCCCGTCCAGGACGTCCCGGACCGGGGCCTCGACCACGGCGCGTACGTCCCCCTCGTCGAGATGTACCCGGACGCCGACGTACCGGTCCTCCAGGTCTCCATGCCGACCCTGGACCCCGAGCGGCTGATGGAGATCGGCCGCCGGCTCGCCCCGCTGCGCGACGAGGGCGTCCTGATCGTCGGCAGCGGCTTCTTCACCCACAACCTGGCCGCGCTCCGGCACACCGGGCCCGGCGTTCCCGCCTGGTCTGCGGAGTTCGACGCGTGGGGCCGGGAGGCCCTCGACTCGGGCGACCTCGACGCCCTGCTCGACTTCGAGGCCAAGGCGCCGGCCGGCCGCCTGGCCCACCCGCGCACGGAGCACTTCGCGCCCCTGTTCGTCACCCTCGGCGCCGCGGACGCCGCCGGCGACCTCGGCCGCCGTTCGGACGCGGTGGACGGCTTCTGGATGGGCCTGTCGAAGCGCTCCGTCCAGTTCGGCTGACCGCCGGCGCGGACGTTCGGCACGCGCGGGCAACCGGACGGGCCGGGACGGCGTCTCCAGGGGCGGGAGCAACGACCCGGTGCAGCGCCGCCCCGAATGGTCCCCGCCCCTGCTCTGACCTGCATCTCTTCGCGATCCGGAAACGCCGCCCGTCCCCCCTCGGGCAGGGCGGCGGGGCAGGATACTGCAAGATCGCGAAAAACATCGACCGGCGTGGGAATTCTGTCCCGTTTCCAGTCGTTGTTTCCATCGGAAGCGGGCACTCGGGAGAGTGTCCGGGGACGCGCAGCCGCGTTCCAGCAGCCGCACCGCGACCTAACACTTTGCAAGGGAGCACGCATGGCAACCCGCGCCGTCGCCCGCAACGAGTCCACGGGCAGCGCCCGCGCAGCGGGCGGGGAGATCGCCGACCGCGACCTGGTCGGCATGTACCTGGACGAGATCGCGCGCACCCCGCTGCTCGACGCGGCCAAGGAAGTGGAGCTCTCGCAGATCATCGAGGCCGGCGTGTACGCGCGGGAGATCCTCGAAGGCGGCGTGGAGCGCAAGGGGGCCGGCCCCACCCGCGAGGAGCTGGAGGCCCTCGTCGCCCAGGGCGAGCACGCCAAGGAGGTCTTCATCCGCTCCAACCTGCGCCTCGTCGTCGCCGTCGCCCGCCGCTACCCCCGCAGCGGCCTCCCCCTCCTCGACCTGATCCAGGAGGGCAACGCCGGCCTGGTGCGCGCCGTGGAGAAGTTCGACTACACCAAGGGCTTCAAGTTCTCCACGTACGCGACGTGGTGGATCCGCCAGGCCATCACCCGCTCCATCGCCGACCAGTCCCGCACCATCCGGCTGCCCGTCCACCTCGTCGAGGAGCTCGGCCGCATCCGCCGCGTCCAGCGGGAGTTCAACCGCGAGAACGGCCGCGACCCGGAGCACGCGGAGATCGCCGCCGAGCTGGACACGACCGAGAAGCGCGTGGGCGACGTCCTGGACTGGGCCCGCGACCCGGTCAGCCTGAACATGTCCGTGGACGACGAGGGCGAGACCCAGTTCGGCGACCTCCTGGAGGACACCTCCGCCGTCTCCCCCGAGCAGTCCGTCCTCTCCCTGCTGCGCAGCGAGGAGCTGGAGGACCTGCTGGGCAAGCTCGACCAGCGCACGGCGTCGATCATCAAGATGCGGTACGGCATAGACGACGGCCGCGAGCGGACCCTGACGGAGGTCGGCAAGCAGCACGGCCTGACCCGCGAGCGGATCCGCCAGATCGAGAAGCACGCCCTGCTGGAGCTGAAGCGCATGGCCCACGACACCGGCTTCGACGCCGTGGCCTGACGCCTGCGCCGCACCCCCGCCCCCGGCCCGCCGGGGGCGGCGCCGCACCTTGCGCCGGGCCGGGAAGGCAGGGCGGTCGTCCGGTCATCCGGCCGGTGCCCGACGGCAGCGCGCCAGGACCCGGCGCCCGAGGAGCACCCGCCCGCACCGGCAGCGGGCTGGAGGTGCTGACCGGACGCGAGCGGGAGGCGGTGGCCCTGGCCGCGCACGGCCTGTCCAACGACGAGATCGCCGACCGGCTGGTCATCAGCCCGGCCACCGCCAAGACCCACCTCAACCGGGCCATGGCCAAGCTCGGCGCCCGCGACCGCGCCCAGCTCGTCGTCCTCGCCTACGAGTCCGGCCTGGTGGCCCCGCGCCGCTCCTGACCCGCTCCCGCTCCCGCCCCGGCCCCCGCCGTCAGCCGGCCGGCGAGGTCGCGGGCGGCCGCCGTGAGGGAGGCCGGTCCGTGCACCGTGAAGGGCAGGCCCGTCAGGGCCAGCCGGGCCGCGACCCACTCCGCGGCGTCCCCGCTCTCGAACCGCGCCCGGCAGCGCCCGGCGTCCCCGGGCTCCGGGGAGACCTCGGCGTGCGTCTGCAGCCACTGCGGCAGCTCCTGCGCCGGCACCCCGAAGGAGACCTCCACCTCGTACGTCTCCCGCCCCCGCAGCCCCCGCCGGACGAAGTCCACGGCGTCCATCGGCAGCTCGCGCGGCGTGAAGCGGGCTCCCGTCGGGAACGGGTCGGCGACCCGGTCCACCCGGAAGGTCCGCCAGTCGTCCCGCTCCAGGTCGTACGCCACCAGGTACCAGCGGCTGCCCGTGCTCACCAGCCGGTACGGCTCCACCAGCCGCTTCGTGTGCGCCCCGTCCCGGTCCCGGTAGGCGAACCGCAGCCGCTCCGGCCCGGCCACCGCGCCCGCCATCGCCGTCAGCGTCCGCGGGTCGACGGTGGCGCCGTCCCCGCGGGTCACGGCGATCGTCGCGGACTGCAGCGCCCCCACCCGGTGCCGCAGCCGCCCCGGCAGGACCTGCTCCAGTTTGGCCAGCGCCCGTACGGACGCCTCCTCCACTCCCTCGATCGCGTGCCCGGCCCCCGCGCGGAGCCCCACCGCGATGGCGACGGCCTCCTCGTCGTCCAGCAGCAGCGGCGGCATCGCCGCCCCCGCCACAAGCCGGTAGCCGCCCTCGGCCCCGAGCGTCGCCTCCACGGGGTAGCCGAGCTCCCGCAGCCGGTCGATGTCCCGGCGGATGGTGCGCGTACTCACCCGTAGGCGGCCGGCCAGTTCGCTGCCGGGCCACTCGCGCGGGGTCTGCAGCAGGGAGAGCAGGGTCAGCAGTCGTGCCGGAGTGTCGGTCATGGAAACAGCCTGCCAGCGAAATAGGACACGAACGGACCTACATCCGGTCTAGGTTCTTCCCATGACCGAGACGACCACGACATCGCCCGGAACCGACGACGGGCCCGCACGAGAGAAGCGGAACACCGACCTTCCCGACCTTTCCGACTCCGACACCGCCGCCGCAGCGGCCCCGGCCGCCGACCGCCGCCGCTGGCTGGCACTCGCCATCGTGATGACCGCCGCCTTCATGGACCTGGTCGACGTCACGATCGTCAACATCGCGATACCTTCCATGCGCGGCGACTTCGGCGCCTCCACCAGCGCCATCCAGTGGATCACCGCCGGCTACGCCCTCGCCTTCGCCGCGGGCCTGATCACCGGCGGCCGTCTCGGCGACATCTACGGCCGCAAGCGGCTCTTCCTCGTCGGCATCGCCGGCTTCACCGCCGCCTCGCTGCTCTGCGGCATCGCCCCCACCCCCGACGTGCTGGTCGCCGCCCGCATCCTCCAGGGCGCGATGGCGTCGCTGATGGTCCCGCAGGTGCTGGCGATCATCCACGTCACCTTCCCGCCGCACGAGCGCGGCAAGGTCTTCGGCATGTTCGGCGCCATCGTCGGCCTCGGCGCCGTCTCCGGCCCCATGCTCGGCGCCCTGCTGACCCAGTGGAACCTCTTCGGCCTCGAATGGCGCCCGATCTTCCTGATCAACCTGCCCGTCGGCATCGCCGGCGTGCTCCTCGGCCGGGCGTTCATCACCGAGTCCAAGGCCCCGCGCGCCCTGCGCCTCGACCTCGTCGGGGTCGTCCTGGCCACCCTCGGCCTGGTCATGCTGATCTTCCCGCTCACCCACGGCCGGGAGAACGACTGGCCGCTGTGGGGCTTCATCTCGATGGTCGCGGCGCCGTTCGTCTTCGTCGCCTTCATCGCCTACGAGAAGTACAAGATCCGCAAGGACGGCTCCCCGCTGGTCGAGCTCTCCCTGTTCAAGATCCGCAGCTTCGCGGGCGGCATCGCCGTCCAGCTCACCTTCGGCCTGGCGACCGGCATCTTCTTCCTCGTCTGGACGCTGTACATGCAGGTCGGCCTCGGCTGGAGCGCCCTGCGCGCCGGCACCACCGGCATCCCGTTCTCCATCGCCGTCTCCGCGGCCGCGGGCCTGTCCGTGCAGAAGCTCGTGCCCCGCTTCGGCCGCAAGGTCCTCCAGGCGGGCGCGCTCACCATGGCCGCGGGCATCCTGCTCTACATCTGGGAGTCCGAGCACTACGGCATGGCCATCGCCTCCTGGCAGATGGCGGCCCCGCTGGTCGTCATGGGCATCGGCATGGGCCTGATCGTCGCCCCGCTCACCGACACCGTGCTCTCCGAGGTCCCGCGCGAGCACGCCGGATCCGCATCCGGCCTGATCAACACCACCGGCCAGATGGGCAACGCCCTCGGCCTCGGCCTGACCTCGGTCGTCTTCTTCGGGCTGATCGACGACGACAACGCCTTCGGCGCCCCGTACGCCGAGGCCTTCCGCGGCGCCCTGTGGTGGATCGCGGCCGTCCTGGTCCTGATCTTCGCCGTGATGTTCACCCTGCCCCGCAGGTCACTCCCCGCGCAGGAGCGCGAGGGCGGCGAGCAGGCCGCGGACGGGGCTCCGGGCACCCCGGAGAAGGTCCCGGCGGCCTGACCCGGCCCACGCACCCCCGAGACGGGCACGTCCGCTCCCGAGCGGACGTGCCCGTCCCCTTGTGCGGGAACCCGCGGCCCGGGGGAGCGGGCCGCCCTCAGCCGTGGGCGCGGACCTCCATCGCCCCGCGGGCGGCCGCCTCAGTCGCGTACACCTCGCACATGTG
The DNA here is from genome assembly GCF_003949955.1 of Streptomyces sp. WAC05292. Taxonomy (NCBI): domain Bacteria; kingdom Bacillati; phylum Actinomycetota; class Actinomycetes; order Kitasatosporales; family Streptomycetaceae; genus Streptomyces; species Streptomyces sp. WAC05292. Next base: position 4,023 of record NZ_RPSE01000245.1, on the reverse strand, counting down.
GCGCCCGTCCGGCGTCGCCGTGTGCTCGACCTCCCACAGGCTGACCTCGCTCCCGTCGAGCAGCAGGAACGCGTGCTCGTACAGCCGGAAGCCGGCGTCCCGGCCGTCCGCGAGGCACTGCCGGGTGCCGAACGCCTGCGTGATCCTGTGGGCGTACGCCGAGCGCAGCAGCAGCGCCGCCTCGGGCCCGGGCCGGTCCGGGTTCTCGGCCCGCCGCAGCACCCGCCGGGCGTGGTCGGCGGACTGCTCCACCGCGTACTCGCGGTGCCGCCGATCCGCCGCCTGCGGGCCGAACAGGGCGCCCAGGGCCGCCGCTTCCGCGTCGCCCTCCTCCTCCACCGCGGCGAACACGCCCTCCAGCGCCGGGTCGAACACCGGCTGCGCGGCGGCCTCCCCGAACAGCCGCGCCGCGGCGAGCCGGGTCTCCTCCCGGCTCGCGAACACCTCGTGCCGCAGCTCCCGGTCGTGCTCGTGCCGGTGGACCAGCTCCCACAGCGAGGCCGACGTGCCGTCGGGCAGCAGGTAGGTGTGCCGGTGGATCTCCCGCCACCGCCCCGCGGCCGGGCTGTGGGCGGTGGTGTGGAGCGAAGAACTGTGGGCGAGCGCCGACCCGAGGCGCTCGACCAACCGGTCCGGCAGGTCATAGGAGTTGAGGGCGCGGCCCAGGAGTCGCTCGAGGTGCGCCTCGGTTGTCTCGTACGGATCGCTCAAGGTGGGTTCTCCAGGCCGTCGCAGCGGGTGACTTCGCGGGAGCACAACGTAGCCCCTGGGTCTGGCATCACGTCCGGGGTTCGGTAAAACGTCCGGGAAGCGCCGGGGGTTCCCGCCACCTTTTCAGGTCAACTTGCCTGGGAATGCGCATGGTTCGCCCCGGTCTGTCACGGAGCGGGGGACCATGGGCCGTATGGCAACGAAAACAGTGGGCGTCCCCCGCCAGCAGGGGCGGCCCGTCACCCGTCGGCAAGGCGAACCCTCCCCGGCTCCCAGGGCGTTGGCCTGGCTGCTCGTCCTCACCGGCGCCGCCGGGGTGCTGGCCTCCTGGGTGATCACCCTCGACAAGTTCCTGCTGCTGGAGGACCCGGACTTCAAGCCGGCGTGCAGCCTCAACCCGGTGGTCTCCTGCGGCAGCGTCATGCAGAGCGACCAGGCGGCGGTCTTCGGCTTCCCCAACCCGATGCTCGGGCTGGCCGCGTTCGGCGCCGTGGTGTGCGCGGGGGCGGGCCTGCTGGCCGGCGCGCGCTACCGCACCTGGTTCTGGCTGGGATTGAACGCCGGCTGCGCGTTCGGCGTCGGCTTCTGCACCTGGCTGATGGTCCAGTCCCTGTACGAGATCAACGCGCTGTGCCTGTGGTGCTGCCTGACGTGGGTCGCGACGCTGCTGATGTTCTGGGCGGTGACCGCGCACACCGTCCGGACGGGCGCGCTGCCCGCGCCCGGCCCCGTCCGCGGGTTCTTCACCGAGTTCGCCTGGGCGCCGCCGGCCCTGCACGTCGGGGTCATCGGCATGCTCGTCCTGACCCGGTGGTGGGACTTCTGGACGGGCTGAGGGGCGGCCCGGGGCATGCGGAGGCCCCGGCGGCCGGGTGCCGCCGGGGCCTCGTCACGTCTCCACGGGCAGGGCCCGGGTGGCGGGTGATCCAGGTCAGCTGCCGACGGAGGCGTTGCCGGACAGGACCGGGATGTTGCTCAGGATGTGGGAGAGCGGCTCGTCGCCCTTGGCCTGGGTCGAGTTCTCGACGCACTGCTGGTTCATCGGGTTGGACAGGACGTTGATGTCCTGGACGCCGACGTTGACGAGCGCGAGGATCGACTGGGCGTTGACCTTGACCGGCAGGCCGACACAGGGCTTGTTGAGGGTGCCCTGGACCAGGCTGAGCTGCGGGCTCATGTCGCCGGCGGTCTTCTGGTTGCCGTAGATCTGCTGGGAGCCGTTGCCGTTGACGGTGTTGACCCCGTTGTCGTTGCCGATGGCCATGGCCGGAGCGGCAACGGCAGCGCCCGCACCGACGGCGGCGGCGGTGACCGCGGCGGCAGTCATGATCTTCTTGAGCATCATTGGTCCTTTTGTCGCACGAGTGCCCGCTAGTGGAGCGCCCTGGTCAACTGGCCCCGGCCCGGCTTGGTTCCGCGCCTTCACTCAAACGGCCCGTTGCCGCGGGGCTTTTCCCCGGCCCGGGTGAGTCCGTTCCGGACGCCTGCGCGAAGCCCGTACGCAGCCAGCAGGAATCGCGTTCGGGCGTGGGTTCCGGTTGCGCTCCGTGCAAGGACTTCTCACGGTGGGTGGCGAAGCGGATCGCTTCCGTCCGCTTTGTGTCCCCACCGAAGGAACCTCCATGCGCTCGAAGCCGTCCCGCCTCCGTGCACGCGTCCTCGTCCCGTCGGCCCTCGCGGCCGTCATACTCACCGGCGCGGCCGCACCCGCGGGCGCCGCCGACGGCGGCACGGCCGCAGACCTGCGCGAGCGGGTCGCGACGGCCAGGCAGCAGGTCGAGGAGCGCAGGGCAGCGGCCGCCGGCCCGGTCGACGACCTCCTCGCCGGGCTCACGCAGACCCTCGACGGGCTCCTGGCGTCCCTCCAGGGCCTGCTGCCCGGGGTGCAGCTGCCGCCCATCCAGCTCCCGGCGCTGCCGAGCCTGCCGGCCGTCCCCGGCCTGCCGGAGCTCCCGGAGATCCCCGGGATCCCGGAGCTGCCGGAGATTCCCGAGCTGCCGGAGATTCCCGAGGTCCCGGAGGTCCCCGAGGTCCCGGAGGTTCCCGAGGTCCCGGAGGTGCCCGAGACCCCGGAGGTGCCCGCCGTCCCCAAGCGGGCCTGAGCGGCCCCGCGCAGGCCCGCGGGGGCCCGGACGGGCGGCCGGAAACCGTGCGCGGTTGCGAGGGATTGGGCTGAACAGGTCAGACCGTGCGCGGGACCGTGTCCGTCTGGGAGGCTGGACCGTTTCTCTCGGTGTGAGCCCCGGTCGGGGCAGAACGTCGAAACAGAAGGTGCAGCTCCCATGAACTCTGCCAAGAAGGCCGCCCTGGTCCTGGCCTCCGCCGGTCTCGCCGCGGCGGGCGCCACCGGTACCGCCCTCGCCGACTCGACGGCCGAGGGTGCGGCCGTGGGCTCGCCGGGCGTGCTCTCGGGCAACCTCGTTCAGGTCCCGGTCCACGTCCCGGTGAACGTCTGCGGCAACACCGTGAACATCATCGCCCTGCTGAACCCGGCGTTCGGCAACACCTGCGTCAACGCCTGACGCCGACGCCAGCAGGACATGCGCCCGTGGGCGCCACCGGCCTCGCCGGTGGCGCCCACGGTGCGTTGCGGGGTCGGGGGGTCAGGACGCTCCGCCGTTGAGCTGGACGCCTCCGAGCAGTGGGGAGGCCTGGGTGGCCTGGTTGGCCAGGCCGAGGAGCTCGCCCGGGGCGTTGTTGCGGACCTTGTTGAGCTGCTGGGCCGTCCCCACCACCTTGTCGACGGTCTCTCCCTGCTCGGCGATGCCGTTGCCGACGGTCGTCGGGAGCTGCTCGGTGACGGGGGCGAGCGCGTCGAAGGCCTCGGTGGCGCCGCCCGTCAGGCTCATGGGGGGCATCGCGGCCGGGTTCTCCGCGGCGAACGCACCCGTGGACGCGCCGAGGGCGGCAACGGAGCCGGCGAGGACCGCGGCGACCTTCGTGAGCTTCATTTTCGAAATCCTTTTCCAGCGGTGACCGTCGCACCGCTTTTGCCCTGCACAACGATTCCCCGCCGCCGCGGAAACGCGTACGAGCGCACGGCGACGGCCGGAGAATCCGGCAGGGGATTCTCCGGCCGCGTCGTGTCGCGAGAAACCGGTGGGGCGGCGGATCAGGCGATACGGGACCTGCGGTACAGGATGGCGCCGCCGAGGACGAGTGCCGAGGCGAGGATCGCCGCGGCACCCGCCTGGCCGGCGCCGGTCTCCGCGAGCACCGCGGTGGTGGCGGCGGAGGGCGCCGGGACGTGCGCCGGGACGTGCGCCGCCGGTGCCGGGGAGCCGGGTGCCCAGGTGCCGGGGGCGCACGTCC
>NZ_RPSE01000244.1:0-9314 GCF_003949955.1 Streptomyces sp. WAC05292 | reverse complement strand
GCGGGGGCGGGCGGGGCTGCGGTCAGAGTTTGACCGCTCCCTCGCCCACCCCCTTGAAGAAGAAACGCTGGAGGGCGAAGAAGAGCAGAACCATCGGCAGCAGTGCGGCCATCGCACCGGCGGCGATGATCCGCTGGTCGCTGGTGGTGGCGGCGCCGGCGAGGGTCTTCAGGCCGAGCTGGAGCGTGTAGTGGTCGCTGTCGGTGAGGACGAGCAGCGGCCAGAGGAAGTCGTCCCAGGCACCCATGAAGCTGGTCAGGCACACGACGGCCAGGGAGCCCTTCGCGGCGGGGAGGAAGACGCGGGTGAAGCGGGTCCACTCGCCGGCCCCGTCGAGGACGGCGGCCTCCTCGATCTCCAGCGGCACGGCCAGGAACGCCGACCGCATGATCATGATGTTGAGGACGGACACGGCCCCGGGGAGCCAGACCCCGACGAGGCTGTCGACGAGCCCCATGCCGCGGATGGTGAGGAACATCGAGACCATGACGGACTCGAACGGGAACATCAGCGTCGCCACGAGCACGGCGAACACGGTGCGTCGGCCCGGCCACCCGGCCCGGGAGAGCGCGTAGCCGCCCATCGCGGCGAACACCGCGTTCGAGGCGACGGCGAGGGCCGCCACGACCAGCGTGTTGCCGGTGTACTGGAGCAGCGGGAACGACTCGGCGACGCGGACGTAGTTGTCGAGGGTCGGCTGCGAGGGCAGGACGCCGTCGTAGACGTTCTCGGTGCGGCCGCGCAACGAGGTCAGGAACTGCCAGGCCAGCGGCCCGACCATCAGGACGAGCACGGCCAGGAGGAGGGCGTACCGGGCGGCGAGCGCCGCCGCGCGGCGGGCCGCGGGCCGGGGGCGGGTCACGTCTCGTCCCCCCTCGCCAGGCGGCGGCCGAGCAGGCTGAAGACGAGCGTGAGCAGGAACAGCAGCAGGGAGATCGCCGAGGCGTAGCCGGTTTCGCCCGCGAAGCCGAGACCGACCTGGCGGATGAGGAAGGGCAGGGTGCGGGCGCCTCCGCCGGGGCCGCCGCTCTCACCGCCGAGGATGTAGACCTCGGTGAAGACGCGCAGCGCCGACACGGCGGAGAGGGTGCCGACCAGCAGCATCATCGGCTTCACCTGGGGGACGGTGACGTGGACGAAGCGGCGGACGGGGCCGGCCCCGTCGAGGGCGGCCGCCTCGTGCAGGGAGGCGGGGACGTTCCCGAGGGCCGCCAGGTAGAAGACCATGTAGTAGCCGAGCCCCTTCCACACGGTGACGAGCATCGCGGAGACCAGCAGCATGGTGCTGTCGGTCAGGAACGGCACCGGCTCCGAGACGATCCGGAGCCTCAGGAACACGGTGTTGACGAGGCCGTCGCTGCGCAGCACCCACTGCCAGACGAGGCCGACGACGACCGCCGAGGCGATCACCGGCGTGTAGTACGCCGAGCGGAAGAACCCGATGCCCGGCACCCCGGCCTGCACCAGCACGGCCAGCGCGAGCGGCAGCAGCACCAGGCACGGCACGACGGCGAGCAGGTACAGGACGCTGTTGCCGGCGGCGGTCCAGAAGTCCGGGTCGCCGAGCGCCCGGCGGTAGTTGCCGAGGCCGACGAAGCCGCCGCCGGTCAGGATGCGGGCGTCGGTGAACGACAGGACCACGGTGTTGGCGAACGGCCACAGGCCGAACAGCAGCACCGTCGCCAGGCCGGGTGCGAGGAACAGGTACGGGCTCCACCACCGGCGGTGGAGGGGCCCGCGCGCCGCCCGCGGTGCGCGCGGTGCGCCGGACCGCCGGCCGCCGCGGGTCACCTGCGGGCCGCGTCGGCGAGCAGCTTGTCGGCCGCCTCCCGGGCCCTGCGCACCGCGGTCGCGGCGTCCTGCTCACCCTTGATCGCCTTCTGTACCTCGCGGACCACGGCGTCGCCGACCTGGTTGGTCCACTCGACGGGGGTGTTGGCGTCGAGGGCGGCGGTCTTCAGCTGCTCGGCGCCGACGGCCCGGGCGACCGTCTCGGCGTCGCGGCCGTCCCCGCGGTCGGCGAAGCGGGGGTCGGCGAGGCCCTGCGCGCTGGAGGGGTATACGGTCGCGTTCCGGGAGAACTCGACCTGGTTGGGCCCGTTGGTCACCCATCGGGCGAACGCGATCGCGGCGTCCGGGTGGCGGGTGCTCCTGCGGATGCCGAGGGACTGGGCGTAGATGCCGATGTGGCCGAGCCGGCCGGTGACGGCGCCGGCGACCCGGGTGTCGGCGTAGACCTGCGGGGCGTTGCGTTTGATGTCGCGGACGAAGCCGGGGGACCCGGGGCCGAAGACGAGCTTGCCGCTGCCGTACAGCTGGTTGACGTCGTCGGACGTGAGGAGGGACTCCTTCGGCATGGCCCCCTTGGCGTACAGGGACTTCATCCGCTCGACCCAGGCGACGGCCTCGGGGGTGTCGAACGCGAACCGGTCCCGGGCGGGGTTGAGGATCGGCACGCCCATCTTCTGCCAGTCGCCGGGGAGCCTGCCCTTCGGGTCGGCCATGAAGGCCGCGTACCGGCCCCCGGAGCGCTCCGCGATCCGGTCGGCGTGGTCGAAGAACTGCTCGACGGTGGTCGGCGGCCGGTCCGGGTCCAGGCCGGAGGCGCGGAAGAGCTCCCGGTTGTAGGTGAGGATCTCCGGGGTGACGTACCAGGGGTAGGCGAAGACGCTGCCGCCGCGGTCGGGGAGTGTGAACTGCTCCCAGGCGCCGGGGATGTACTCCTTCGCGGCGCCGGGGTCGAGGGCGGCGACATCGGCGAGGAGGCCGCGGTCGGCGAGGAGCTGGAAGGAGTCGGTGTTGAGGTTCACGACGTCGGGGAGGGCGCCCGCCTGGGCGTCGGCGACGAGTTTCTCGTTGTAGCCGTCGCCGGGGACGTCCTCCCAGCGGACGCGGACGCCGGGGTGCTCCGCCTCGAAGGCGTCGACGACGCCCTGTACGTACGCCGTGTACGCGGGTTTGAGCTGGAGGGTGCGGAAGGTGATCTCCCCGGAGACCTTTCCGGTGCGGCCGGCCTCGCCGCCGTCGGGTGCGCCGTCGAGCCCGCACGCGGTGGCGGCGAGGAGGACGCCGGCCAGGAGCGCGCAGCGGGCGGAGGTACGGCGGGGGCGGGCGGTTCGGGGCGTGCGAGCGGGCAGGTGCGAACGGGTCATCGTCGGCCGCCTTAGGGGAGTTCCGGCCTCGCTGCCGGAGCGCGGGGCCCACGCTGGGCCCCGCGGCGGACCGCGTCAATGCGGCCCTGCGCCGGGTGGCCGGGGAGCCGTGCCCCGTCCGGCGGCCCGGGGATCCGCGGGGAGGCCGGGTCAAGAGGGCGGCGGCCTGGACTGATGCCGACGGGGCGGGTGTTTCGGGCGGACTGCCGCCGTGCGGTGCCGGAGGCGGTCCGGCACCGCATGTTGACTGCATAGGGGCGGTGCCGCCGGGGCCGCCGCCGACGGGGTTCGCCCCGCGGGCGGGGACGGCGGCGCCGGACCGGCGCGGACCGGCGGGAAGTCCGGAAATACGATCCCGTGCGGGCGCCCCACCGGCCACACTCTTCCCATGACCGGTCGTGATCACGGTGAGCCGCCCCGGCCCGACGTCCCTCCGCAGCAGCCGCCGGCGCCCCCCGGCTTCGGCCCGGCGCCGCAGCCGTACGCGCCCGCGGCGCCCGTACGGGCCCCCCGGCGCGGGATGCCGCGCGAGCGGGCCGCGGTGGTCGCGGCGCTGGCCGCGGCCGCGCTCGCGGTCGCCGGGTTCGGCTGGGCCGTCCTCGGCGGCGCCGGCGGTGACCCGGAGCCGTCCGCGGCAGGCGGGGCGTCCGCGTCGCCGCCCTCCTCCTCCTCCTCCTCGGCCCCCGTGGACAAGGGCGACGGCAAGGGCACCGGCACCGGCCCCGACACCGTCGACCCCAATGCCGGGATCAAGCCCGGGGAGGCCCCGATCTGGCTGGTCGAGAACCGCGTGGAGGTCGCCGGGGCGGGAGCCCGGCAGTACGGCCCGTGGCGCGTGGGCGAGGTGGTGGTCCGGGCCGTGGACAAGGAGGTCGCCGGGTACGGGGCGGCCGACGGCCGGGAGAAGTGGAAGGTGCAGCTGGAGACCCCGCTGTGCGGGGTGCCGAAGGAGCCTGCCGCCGGGGGGAAGCTCGTCGTCGCGGTGCGGGAGGGCCAGGGGCCCACGACCCACTGCAACGCGCTCCGGCAGATCGACCTCGCGGCGGGCAAGGCGGGGTGGAAGGCCCCGGTGCCGCAGGAGAACGAGTACGACCGGCCGCTGGAGCTGCAGTTGGCGGTGTCGGGCGACACCGTGGCCGTCGCCCGGTCGGCTGTCATGAGCGGGTTTTCGGCCACGGACGGCAGGAAGCTCTTCGGGACCTCAAAGACGGGCAACTGCTACCCGGTGGCGTTCGGCGGCGGCGCCCGCCTGGTCCTGGTCCGCCAGTGCCCCGACCCGGGCGGCGCCCCGGGAGCGGTCCGTCCCCTGCTGGAGGAGGTCGACCCGGCGACGGGCGCGGCGAAGTGGGGCCACGCCTTCGGGAGCGGCTGGACCGTCGGCCGGATCCTGTCCTCCGATCCGCTGGTCGCGGCCGCCTACCACAGCGGCCGGAAGGTGTGGAGCCTCACCGCCTTCACCACGGACGGCAAGGTCCGCTCGCACGGCGAGGCGCCGTTCGGGACCGACCAGCGGTGCAACGGCTGGGGCGACGGCAGCGGCGACATGGGCGGCTGCCCGGCGGCCGTGGCCGACGCCGACACCCTGTACCTCGCCGGCGGCGCCCCCGGCCGCGAACTGGGCATCGACCTCACCGACCACGTCATCGCCGTGGACCTGGCCACCGGCAAGGAGAAGTGGCGGGCGAAGGCCCCCGACGGCCGCCGGATCTGGCCGATGGCCCTGGAAGGCGGCAAGGTCGTCGCCTACCTGTGGCCCGAGGGCAAGGCGGCGGGGGCGGTGGTCGCGCTGAAGCCGGCGGACGGCGCGCAGGAGGTGCTCCTGCAGAGCCCGGCCGGCGCCGCGGGGGCGCAGAAGGTCTTCTTCCCGCACGGCGCGCGCACGGCGTGGGCCGGCGGGCGGCTTTTCCTGCTGAACGGGCGGGTGAAGAGCCCGGAGCCCGGCCTCGTCCACCACGCGCTGCTGTCGTTCGGCAAGTAGCCGGGTCCGGCCCGCGCCCCGGCGGGGTGCGGGCCGGACCCGGCTGCTCCCGGCGGTCACTTGAGCGGGTACTGGACCTTCTCGGCGAGCTTGCCGTCCTTGAAGCAGAGGCGGTAGACGGTCTCGCCGGCCGCTTCGCCGTCGCCGTTGATGAACCAGGAGCAGGTGCTGCCCGCGGGCTCGGCCGGCCCGCCGCTCTTGAGGGCGTCCTTCATGAAGGAGTCGCCCGACGGCAGCTTGGCGCGGACGGCGTCCTCCGCGTCGCCGACCTGCACGGCGGCGTACACCGACGGGTCGATCATCGTCTTGTTCGCGGCGTCGACCACCTTGGTGAGCCCGAATGCCAGCGCGACCGCGCCGGCGATGCCGATGACCAGCGCCACTCCGCAGCCGATGAGACATCCCTTGCGCCGTGCCATGCCCGTTCCTCCGTGCGTCTTCCGCGTGCCGTGGGGTGTTTCCTTCTGACACGAGGACTTTCGCAGGACGTCAGGCGGCCGCGCTGTCCCCGAAAGTCGCAGGTCGGCGCAACGATCGTCGCGCCGGCGAGAGGCTGACTGCCGTCAGGGGCGGGCCGGTTCAGCTCCCGGCGGTCAGGTCCGAGGGGTCCGTGTTGGCCCCGCACAGCACCACGGCGATGCGCTCTCCGAGCGGTTCGCGGGCGGCCCGCACGGCGGCCAGGGCCGTCGCGGCGCCCGGCTCGACGACGATCCGGTGCTCCTCCCACAGCATCCGCCGGGCCGAGGTGATCGCGGCGTCGGGCACGAGGACCGAGCGGACGCCCCCGGCGCGGGCGGCGGCCAGGGCGTCCGCGGAGACGCGGGTGGCGCCCAGCGAGTCGGCGGCCACCGAGTCCACCGGGACGTCGACGGGGCGGCCCGCCTCCAGCGCCGCGGACAGGGCCCGGCAGCCCTCCGGTTCGGCGGCGGTGACGCGCACGCCGTGCTCCCGGGCGGCGGTGGCGACCCCGGCGAGCAGTCCGCCGCCGCCGACGGCGACGACGATCGCGTCCAGGCCCGGCAGGGCGGCCCGCACCTCCTCCAGCAGGGTTCCGGCGCCCGCCGCGATGAGGGGGTGGTCGTACGCATGGGAGGCGAGGGCGCCGCTGCGCGCGGCGAACTCCGCGCAGGCGGCCTGCGCTTCGGCGTACCGCTCGCCGACGAGGCGGACGTCGGCGCCGTAGCCGCGCAGCCGGTCCACCTTGATGCGGGGCGCGGTGGCCGGCAGGAAGACGGTGGCGGGTACGGACTGGGCGCGGGCCGCCCAGGCGCAGGCGAGGCCTGCGTTGCCGCCCGAGGCGATGGTGACGCCGGCATCGGGGAGCGTCCCGGCTGCGCGGTGCGCCGCCAGGAAGTTGTGGGCGCCGCGGGCTTTGAAGGAGCCGGTGTGCTGGAGGTGTTCCAGGGCGTACCAGACGCCTCCCCCGGCAGGCACCACGGCGGTGGGCCGGACGGCCCCGGCGATCCGGGCGGCGGCGGCGCGGACGGCCGCCGGGTCGAGCTGCTTCTCCACGGGGACGGATCCCTTTCGCTGGGGGGGCGGGGACTGTGGCGGCCTACCGGTGCGGGGTGCCGGGCCGGGAGGCGTCGATCAGCCGGCGCAGGGCGGCGGTGTACACGGCATGGTCGGTGAGGACGGGCAGGACCTCGGGCACGGCGGCCGTCAGAGCGGGGAACTCCTCCGGGTCGAGGGCGGCGATCGCGGTCCGCGAGGCGGAGGTGGCGGCAGCCGGGTCGCGGTGGTCGACGAAGGCGGCGCAGCCGAGGGTGAGCAGGTACATGCCCCGGTAGACGGCCATCGCCTCGGCGGGGGCCATCCCGGCGGCCGTGCTGTCCGCGAGCGAGGGCTCGACGAGCCGCGCCAGGAGCTCGCGGCCGGTCCACGGGCGGCTGCCGCGGAGCACGAGGAGCCCGGGGTGGGCGACGAGCAGGCGGTAGAGGGCGGTGAAGCGGATCTCGGCGGCCTCGGCCCAGCCGGCTCCGGCGGGTACGTCGGGCAGGCGGCGCGCGAGGTGGTCGGTGCACAGGTCCAGCAGGCCCGCGAGGTCGGTGCAGCGGCGCTGCACGGTGGCGTGGGAGACGCCGAGCCGGTCGGCGAGGGCGCGGAAGCTGAGGGCGCCGGGGCCGTCCTCGTCGATGATCCGCAGGGCGGCGTCCGCGATGGCCTCAGGGGTCGCACGGTCCAGGGCGGGTGATCTGCGCGGCATGTGATACAGCGTATCAGCCACTGTCACACAGCCGGGTGGGCCCCGATCGCGTGACGACCCCTACACCCATATTGCTGGTCATCACGGCACAAACCATCGGCTTGTGTTGACAGCGGGTAGTCGCACCGCTGCACTGGGCGCACCACCGCCCCCTCGCAAGGAGTCTCCGTGCCGCCTCGCCTGCGTGCGTCGCTCCCCTGCCTCACCGCGGCCGCCCTGCTCGCCCTCGGCCTGGCCCCCGCCCCCGCGGCCGCCGAGCCCACGGCGACCTCGGACACGCCGCTCGCCCTGACCCCGCCCATGGGCTGGAACAACTGGGCGCACTACATGTGCGACATCGACGAGGCGAAGGTCGTCGCCAACGCCGACGCACTCGTCGCGAGCGGCCTGGCCGCCAAGGGCTACGACACGGTCACCGTCGACGACTGCTGGATGACGAAGAGCCGGGACGCGGACGGCGACCTCGTCGTCGACACGGAGAAGTTCCCGCACGGCATGGCCTGGCTGGGCGAGTACCTGCACGCGAAAGGCCTGAAGTTCGGCATCTACCAGGACGCCGGCTCGCTCACCTGCGAGAAGTACCCCGGCAGCGGCTCCCCCGACGGCGGCGGCCCCGACCACTACGCCCGGGACGCCCGGCTGTTCGCGTCCTGGGAGGTCGACTACGTCAAGATGGACGGCTGCAACCTGTGGGTGCCGCCCGGCAAGACGAAGGAGCAGGCCTACCGCGACGCCTACAACGCGGTGGCGCGCGCACTGCGCGACACCGGCCGGCCCATGGTGCTGTCGGCGTCCGCACCGGCCTACTTCCAGCAGGGCGAATGGGGCTCGGCCGACTGGCACAAGGTCATCGACTGGGTGGGCGAGACCGGGCAGCTGTGGCGCGAGGGCAAGGACATCAAGGTCTACAGCCCGGCCGCCCCGGCCACCTCGCGCTGGAGCTCCGTCCTCGGCAACTACGGCTACAACCGCTGGCTCGGCCGGTACGCCGGCCCCGGCAACTGGAACGACCCCGACTTCCTCATCGCGGGCGCCCCCGGCCTGACCGACGCCGAGAGCCGCAGCCAGGTCGCGCTGTGGGCGATGATGGCCGCACCGTTCATCCTGTCCTCCGACGTCGCCGCGCTCACCCCCGGCGGGCTCGCCGCGCTCGGCAACACCGACCTGATCGCCCTGGACCAGGACCCGATGGGCCGCCAGGGCGCGGTGGTCTCCGCGAACGCCACGTTCGAGGTGCTCGCCCGGCCGCTGGCGAACGGGGACCGGGCCGTCGCCGTCCTCAACCGGTCCGCTGCCACCCGCGACATCTCGGTCCCGCTCGCCGACATCGGGCTGTACGGCTGCACGGTGACCGCCAAGGACCTGTGGAGCGGCGGCCGCACGGAGGTCTCCGCCAACCTGGCGGGCAGGCTCGCCGGGCACGACACGGCGGTCTGGCGGCTCACCCCGCACGAGGGCTGCGGGGACGCCGTCCCCACCGGCCAGATCACCGGCGACGGCGTGAAGTGCGCGGACGGCGCCAACACCACCGGCGTCGGCGCGGTCGTCCTCGCCGCCTGCACGGCCGCCGCCGACCAGCGGTGGGTCGCCGCGCCCGACTCGACGCTCCGGCTGGCCGGCCAGTGCCTGGCCGCGGGCGCCGACGGCCGCGTCGAACTGGCGCGCTGCGCCCCGCGGCAGCCCGGGCAGCGCTGGACGCACCGCCGCGACGGCGCCCTCGTCTCGGCGGCGTACGGGCTCTGCCTGACCGCGCCCGCTCCGCCGGCCACGGCGGACGCCCCGGCCGAGCGCCTGCGGCTCGCCGACTGCGGTGACCACCGGGTCGACCAGGCCTGGTCGCTGCCGGTCTGACGGTACGCCGGGCGGGTGCCCCGCGGCGCGGCCGCCGGACGCCCGCCGGACGGCGGCCGTCCGTACCCGCCCGGCGCCCCTGCCCGGGTCCGGGCGCCGAGCCACCCCCGCCGCCCGGCGCCAAGAC
>NZ_RPSE01000243.1:0-9371 GCF_003949955.1 Streptomyces sp. WAC05292 | reverse complement strand
GAGCTGGTGGGGGCGGTGGACTGGACGGCCGCCCGGGCCTGATGGGGTGTCAGGCCCAGGGCGGCGACGGCCAGGGCGGCTGCCATGGCCGCCGCGGTGGGGGTGCGGACCACAGGGGGCTCCTCGCGTGCGCCGGTGTCGGAGTGACCGAACGGTAACCGGAGCCGCTTACCGAAGGTAACCCGCCAGTAAGTTACGCACTGGTAACGATTGTTGGGCGATGCACGCTTATGGGCGGCTCGACGCCGTCTCAGCCGTTCTGCGCAGCCCCGGAGAGGGCGCTCTTGGTCTTCCACTCGTCCCAGGAGAGGTTCCACTGGCCGTACCCGTTGCCGATGTCGGCCTTGCCCTTGGAGCCGCTGCCCGCGACCTCGACCGGGTCGCCGACCTGGGCCGTGCCGAACAGCCACTTGGCGTCGGAGTCGCTCATGCCGACGCAGCCGGAACTGGCGTTCTCGCGGCCGAACTTCGCGGCGTTCCACGGCGCGGCGTGGATGTACATCCCGGACCAGGTCACGCGCATCGAGTAGTCGACCATCTTGTCGTAGGAGTCGCCCAGGCCCACCGTCTGGGAGTCCATCCGGATGGTGCCCTCCTTGCTCATCAGCACCATCTTCCCGGACCAGGAGGCCTTCTTGCCGCCGGGCGTGCCCGCCGACACCGGGATGGACTTCACGGTCTGGCCGTCCTCGACCACGTTCATCTTCTTGGCGTCCAGGTCGACCTGGAGCCGGCGGTCCTTGCCGATCGTGAAGTTGGTGTCGTAGTCGCGGACGAAGTAGCCGCCGCCCGGGCCGGAGTCCACGCCGTTCAGGCTCATCTCGACCTTGACCTCGGTCCCGGACTTCCAGTAGTCCTTGGGCCGCCAGTCCACGCGGTCGTTGCCGGTGTAGTCCTTGACCCAGCCCCAGGAGCCCTCGGTGCTGTTCGAGGTGGTCACCTTCAGGCGCTTCTCCACCTCGGCCTTGTTCTTCACCGGGTTGTCGAACACCAGCGAGACCGGTTGGCCCACGCCCATCGTGGAGCCCTTGCCCGGCACGATCGTGACCTTGTTCACCTTGTCCGCGGCCGCCGTCTTGAACTGCGCCGTCGCGGTCTGGCTGTCGGTGTTCTGCGCGTCGACCTTGTACTGCGTGCCCGGCGCCGCGTTGCGCTCCGAGGTCCACGTCCTGCCGTCGTCGGCTATCTTGCCCGGCAGTTCGCCGCCCTTGCCGTCGGACACCTTCACCAGGGACAGCTTCCCCTCGGCGAGCGTGACCTTCACCGGCTCGCCGGGCTTGGCCTGGTCACCCGTCAGGTTCACGGAGATGGCCATCTCCGACTTCTTCTTCTGATCGCCCTTCGCGTCACCGCCCTCCTTCCCGTCGCCGCCGCCGCATGCGGTCAGAGCGGCGGCCATGAGTACGGCGGTGCCCGCCAGAACGGCGTGGCGGCGTCGGGCGAAGCGGCGTGTGCGGCTCAACGAAAAGCCCTCTCGGATAGCGGCGTCAGGGATCGTCCGCACAAGGAGATGCGGTCGGGGCGACTCTAGGTTGCGCAATCATCGGAAAAGATCCGGAAACCGCCTGTGACGCGGACCGCAGCAGAACGGTCATGGAACGGTCACATTCGTTGCGCAGCGCGGTCATCGACGCCTGTGAGAGTCCTGTGCGCCCCCACCCCGCAGCCCCGCCCGGACGGGACGTACAGGAAGGCCACCGCCGTGTGCGCACTGCTCGCCACCCCCGCCCAGCGGCACCGGGAGCCCGACCCGACGGTGCGCTCCCTGTCCACCGCCGAATACACCGCATTCCTCTGCCGCCACGGCCGGGCCAGCTTTCTCCAGTACCCCTCCTGGGCCGGCGTAAAGGACCTCTGGCGGGCGGAAACGGTCGGATGGCACCACCCCGGCGGGGAAATAACCGGTGCCGGACTCGTCCTCTACCGCCAATTCCCCGGCACCCGGAAATACTTCGCCTACCTCCCCGAAGGACCCGTCGCCGACTGGTCCGACCCCCGCATCGACCACTGGCTGCGCCCCCTCATGCGCCACCTGCGCGCCGCCGGCGCCTTCGCCGTCCGCATCGGCCCCTCACCCGCCTACCGCCGCTGGGACGCCGCCCTCCTCAAGGCCTCCACCGGGCCCGGCCGCCGCCTCGCCGACGTCCTCGCCACCGAGGTCGACCCGGTCGGCGCCGCCCTCGCCGACCGCCTGCGCACCCACGGCTGGCAGCGCTGCGGCGGCGAGGACGACGGCGACGCCCAGCCCCGCCACGTCTTCCGCGTGCCCCTGGCCGGCCGCTCCCTGGACGACCTGTGGTCCGGCCTCAACCAGGAATGGCGCCGCAACGTCCGCAAGGCCGCCAAGGCAGGCGTCGAAACCGTCCTCGGCACCGCCGCCGACCTGCCCGAGTTCCACCGGCTGCTGCGCATCACCGAGGAGCGCGACGGCTTCCGCCTCGGCCGCTCCCTCGCCTACTACCAGCAGCAGTACGCCGTCCTCAACGCCGAGGCCCCCGGCCGGATGCGGCTCTACCTCGCCGTCCACCAGGGCGAGGTCCTCGCCGCCCACACCATGGTGTCCACCGGGCGGCGGGTCTGGTACCAGACCGGCGCATCCGCCGACCACCGCCGCGAGGTGCGGCCCAGCAACGCCCTGCAGTGGCGCATGATGCGCGACGCCCACGCCCTCGGGGCCGACGAGTACGACATGCGCGGGGTACCCTCCACACTCGACCCCGACGAACGTTCTTTCGGACTGCTGCGCTGGAAGCTCGGAACCGGCGGACAGGTCGTCGAAACGCTCGGAGAGTGGGAGACAGCGATGGACGGGTACGCGAACGCGGCCCTGCACAAGGCCTTCCAGGCCTACCTGGCCCGCCGGTGACCGCCGCCGCACCCGCCCCCGGCACGACCGCCGCACCCGACGGCGCCGCACCCGACGGTTCCCCGACCGGCGCGGCCGCAGCCGGCGGCGCCGCTCACGCCGCTCCCGCCGCCGAGCCGCGCCGCGGCTCCGTGCTGCGCAGCGGCGCCCTCATGGCCGCCGGCTCCGTCGTCTCCCGCGCCACCGGCTTCCTCCGCTCCGCCGTCGTCGTCGCCGCCCTCGGCACGGGGCTGCTCGCCGACGCGTACACCGTCGCCAACACCGTCCCGAACATCCTGTACATGCTGCTCATAGGCGGCGCCCTGAACGCCGTCTTCGTCCCCGAGCTGGTCCGCGCGGCCCGGCAGCACTCCGACGGCGGGGCCGCCTACACCGACCGGCTGCTGACCGCCTGCACGGCGGCCCTCCTGCTGCTGACCGCCGCCGCCGTGCTCGCCGCCCCCGCGCTCGTGGCCGCGTACACCCCGTACACGGGCGCCCAGGCCGACACCACCGTCGCCCTCGCCCGCTACTGCCTGCCGCAGATCCTCTTCTACGGCCTCTTCACCCTGCTCGGGCAGGTGCTGAACGCCCGCGGCCGGTTCGGCGCCATGATGTGGACCCCCGTCCTCAACAACCTCGTCACCACCGCCGTCTTCGGGTACTTCCTGTACGCCGCCCACGGCGGCGGCGACGGCCTCACCGCCGCCGAGACCCGCCTCCTCGGCCTCGGCACCACCGCCGGCATCGTCGTCCAGGCCGCCGCGCTCGCCCCCTCGCTGCGCGCCGCCGGCTTCCGCTGGCGGCCCCGCTTCGACTGGCGCGGCAGCGGCCTCGCCCGGCCGCTCCGCAACGCCGGCTGGACGGTCCTGCTCGTCCTCACCAACCAGATCGGCTACTGGGTCGTCACCCGGCTGTCCACCACCGCCGGCGGACAGGCCGTCGAGGCGGGCCTCGCCGGAGGCGCCGGCTACACCGCCTACAGCAACGCCCACCAGCTGTGGATCGTCCCCCAGGGCATCATCACCGTCTCCCTGGTCACCGCGCTGATGCCCCGCATGAGCGGCTCCGCCGCCGACGGCGACCTCGCCGCCGTCCGCCGGGACGTCTCCTCCGCGCTGCGCTCCAGCGCCGCCCTCATCGTCCCGGCCGCGGCGCTGCTCGCCGCGCTCGCCCCCTGGGTCGTCGGCAGCGTCTTCGGGTACGGCCGCACCGGCGCCGCCGACGTCGCGGTCATGGCAGGCATGCTCGCCGCCTTCGCCCCCGGCCTCATCGCCCTCTCCGGCCAGTACGTCCTCACCCGCGGCTTCTACGCCCTGTCCGACACCCGCACCCCCTTCCTGCTGAACCTGGTCATCGCCGGACTCAACGCCGGCCTGTCCGCCGCCGCCTTCCTGCTGCTGCCCCCGCGCTGGGCCGTCACCGGCATGGCCGCCGCCTACTCCGCCGCCCTCTGCGCCGGCCTCGCCGCGACCGCCTGGGCCCTCGCCCGGAGGCTCGGCCCGCGCCCCGCACCGGCCGGCGCGCCTACCGACACCGCCCTGCGCACCCACCTGAAGCTCCTCGCCGCGTCCCTGCCCGCGGCCGCCGCCGGCCACGCCGCCGCCCGCGCAGCCGCCCCGGCCGGGGACGTCGCGGCCGCCGCCGCGGGAACCGCCGCGATCGCCCTCGTCGTCGTCCTGCTCGCCCGGCCGCTGCGCCTGACCGCCCTCACCGACCCGCTCGACTCCCTGCGGCGCAAGCGCCGCTGACCGGGAGCGGCCCGACCGCTTGGACACCGCCCGATGCCCCGCGTACTGCTGATCGAGGACGACCCCTCCGTCCGGGCCGGAGTCGGCCTCGGCCTGCGCCGCCGCGGCCACGAGGTGGCCGCCGCCGACACCGGAGAGGCCGGCCTCGCCCTGATGGGCGGCTTCCACCCGGAACTCGTCCTGCTCGACCTGATGCTGCCCGGGATCAACGGCGTGCAGGTCTGCCGCCGCATCCGCGAGACCAGCCAGGTCCCGATCATCATGCTCACCGCGCGCGGCGACGACTTCGACGTCGTCGTCGGCCTGGAGGCCGGCGCCGACGACTACATCGTCAAGCCCGCCCGCACCGAGGTCATCGAAGCCCGCATCAAGGCAGTGCTGCGCCGCCTCGGAGCCCCCGCCGACGGCCGGCCCCAGGTGGAGTTCCACGGCGACCTCGCCGTCGACCGGGCCGGGCTGACCGTCGCCCGGGGCGGCGAGCGCATCGCACTGGCCCCCAGCGAACTCAAGCTGCTGCTGCACCTGTCGGCCTCCCCCGAGCAGGTCTTCTCCCGCCAGCAGCTCCTGGAGTACGTGTGGGAGCACAGCTACCACGCCGACGCCCGGCTCGTGGACGCCTGCGTGCGCCGCCTGCGCCACAAGATCGAGGATCCGGACGGCGCGCCCCGCTACATCCAGACCGTGCGGGGCTTCGGCTACCGCTTCGGCCCCCTGTAGGCGGGCCGCGTGGCACGCACCGCACGCACCGCACCCCGCGCGCGCACCGCGCGAGCCGACCGCGACCAGCGCGCCGGCCGCCCCGGGTGGTTCGCCCGGCGCCTCCGCCGCGGCACCCCGCGCGAGCGGCGCATCGCCCCGCTCGGCCTGCGCACCCGCCTGATCGCGGCGTTCCTGCTGGTCGCCGCGGTCAGCGCGGTCTCCACCGCCGCCCTGACCTACCAGCAGGCCCGCAACGCCGTCCTCAAACAGAGCCAGGACACCGCCGTCAGCACCCTGCGCGACCTGATGGAGGCCCAGCCCGTCAGCCTGCCCATGGACCAGGCGCAGCTCGACCGGCTCGTCTCCGAGCTGGCCAAGCGCGGCAAACCGCACCCCTGGAACGTCTTCGCCGAGTACGGCCGGCTGCGCGCCTCCAGCAACGGCTCGCCCACCTCCACCGTCGTCACCGACCGGCTCCGCCGGCAGGTCACCGCCCACCCGCACGGCGCCTTCCAGCGCGTCACCGACGCCGACGGCGACCCCTACCTCGCCGTCGGGATGCCCGCGGTGTTCCGTGCGAAGGACACCCGCCCGCCCACCGGACTCGTCGTCTTCGCCACCATGCCGCTCTCCGCCGAGCGGACCACCGTGCAGGCCATGGTCGAGGCCGCGCAGCGCGGCGCCGTCCCCGGCCTCGCCGCCGCGGTCATCCCCGCCCTGCTCGCCGCGCGCAGCGTGCTGCGCCCCGTACGGGACATGCGGCGCGCCGCCCAGAGGATGGGCCGGGGCCGCCTCGACACCCGGATCGAGGTCCGGGGCGCCGACGAACTCGCCGGACTGGCGCGCACCTTCAACGACACCGCCCGCGCCCTGGAGGCGTCGGTGGGCGAGCTGCGGGACGCCGAGACCCGCGCCCGCCGCTTCGCCTCCGACGTCTCCCACGAGCTGCGCAC
This sequence comes from Streptomyces sp. WAC05292, assembly GCF_003949955.1. Classification (NCBI taxonomy): domain Bacteria; kingdom Bacillati; phylum Actinomycetota; class Actinomycetes; order Kitasatosporales; family Streptomycetaceae; genus Streptomyces; species Streptomyces sp. WAC05292. The sequence continues at coordinate 3,123 of NZ_RPSE01000243.1, read as the reverse complement.
CCCCCTCGCCGGGATGCTCGCCGTCACCGAGGTCCTCGACGAGGAGGCCGCGGGCCTCGACGCCGACACGGCCGCGGCCCTGCGGCTGATCAGCGCCGAGACCGGCAAGCTCGCCGTCCTCGTCGAGGACCTGATGGAGATCTCCCGATTCGACGCGCGCGCCGCCGAGCTCAACCTGGACGAGGTCGACGTCGCCGAGGCCGTCCGCAAGACCCTGGAGCGCCGCCACTGGGACGACGCCCGGGTCGTCACCGACCTGCCCCGGGACGCCCGCGCCCGCCTCGACCCGCGCCGCTTCGACGTCGTCCTCGCCAACCTCGTCGGCAACGCCCTGAGGCACGGCGGCGCCCCCGTCCGCGTCACCGTGCGGACCCGCCCGCAGCCCGGCGGGCCGCGACTGGTCGTCGAGGTCGCCGACAGCGGTCCCGGCATCGCCCCCGAGGTGCTGCCGCACATCTTCGACCGCTTCTTCAAGGCCGACGCCGCCCGCACCCGCTCCGCCGGCAGCGGCCTCGGCCTGGCCATCACCCTGGAGAACGCACGGCTGCACGGCGGAACCCTGGAGGCCCGCAACGGCCCGGCCGGCGGCGCCGTGTTCACCCTCGACATGCCCTTGGAGGCCGACGCATGAGCAGGATCCGCGGCGCCGCCCGCGCCGTTTCCGCCGGCGCGGCGGCCGGGCTGCTGCTCGCCGGCTGCGGCATCAAGACGACGGGGGTCGTGGAGAGCGGCGCCCCCGCCGAGATCTCCGTGAGCGCGCCCGACGGCAGCGCGGACTCGCTGGTGTACTTCCTGACCCCCGACAGGCGGCTGACCGCCGTGCGGTCCGGGTACGGCGCCGAGGGGGCCCAGGGCGCGCTGTTCCGGCTGCTGGCCGGGCCGAGCCGGCGGGAGCTGGCCTCCGGACTGGGGACGGCGCTGCCCGCCGTCGACGCCGGACTCGCCGCCACGACCATCAGGACCGGCCCCGTCGGCGACATCGTGGACGTCGACCTGCCGATCGACGTGGCCGGGCTGTCGGACCTCGCCCGCAGCCAGATCGTGTGCACGGCAGTGGCCGACGCCGCCGACCTGCCGTTCCTGCGCAGCACCATGCTCAACCAGGACCCGCCCGGCCACGGCCGGCTGCGCCGCACCGTCTCCCGCGCCTTCACGCCCGCCCGGGTCGACGCGTTCGCGGACCGCGTCCGCGCACGCGCCCGCACGCTCCTGGCCGACGCCCGCGCCAAGGCCGAGGACGGCGCGTGCGACGTGGTCCCCGCCGTCACCGACGAGTACGCGCTGCTCAACCTGACCGACCTGCTGGGCATCCCGGCCGCCGACCGCGGCCTGCTCCTCGACTGGACCGTGCGCGTCATCGGCTACCAGGATCCCGAGGACGCCCCCGAGCCGCTGCGCGGGCCCGACGGCACCCCGCTCAACCCGCGCTCCCCGGCCCTGCTCGGCGAGATGTTCGCGTACGCCCGCGAACTCGCCGAGCACAAGCGGCGCCGGCCCGGCGACGACATCGTGACCTCCCTGGCCGAGGCCGGGCTGGAACCGGCCGAGCTGGAGATGTTCTTCTTCCTGCTGACGGTCGCCGGAAACGACACCGTGCGCTCGGCCGCCCCCGGCGCACTGCTGGCCCTCGCCGGCGCCCCGGACGCCTACCGGCGGCTGGCCTGCGGGGCGGTGCCCGCGGACCGCGCCGTCGAGGAGCTGCTGCGCGTGCACCCGCCGGTGCTCAGCTTCCGCCGTACCGCCGCGCACGACACCGAGCTGGCCGGCCGGACGATCCGGGCGGGCGACAAGGTGGTCGTCTTCCACGCCTCCGCCAACCACGACGAGCGGGTCTTCGCCGACCCGGGGCACCTGGTCCTGGACCGGTCCCCCAATCCGCACGTCTCCTTCGGTGACGGTCCGCACGTCTGCCTCGGCGCCCACTTCGCCCGGCTCCAGCTGCGGGTGCTGCTGGAGGAGTGGCGGGCCGCGATGCCGGCGCCGGAACTCGCCGGGCCGCCGCGCCGCCTGGTGTCGAACTTCATCAACGGGGTGACGCGGCTGCCGCTGCGGGTGTCCGGGCCGCGGCGGTGACGTCCTCCAGCAGTTCCACCACGTCGGGCCCGTAGGCGGCCGAGTTGACCACTTTCAGCAGCAGGCAGAAGGGGTTGCCGCGGTGGCGGCGGGCCAGCTCCTGGTGGTGGCGGGCGAGGTAGCGGGCCCCGGCCTGGTTGCTGACCGCCGTCTGGCCGGATATCAGGAACACGGGCCGGGTGCCCGGACCGCTCGTCAGGCGGGCCAGGACGACGTGCTCGGCCCGGCCCTTGGACCAGCGGTACGTCTGCCCGCCCACCCGGATGGCGCCCCGGTCCGGGCCCGGCTCCGTCGACACGTCGACGGAGACCCCCGGCAGCATCGACTCCAGGTGGGCGGCGGTCCGGGCGTTCGAGACGGGCCCGCCGACGCAGAACTCGGCCCGCTCGCCGAACCCCTGGCGGACCGTGTCGTGCGCGACGATCTGGACGTTCGCCCCGCAGTCCTTGATCAGGGCCGATATCTCCAGCAGCGCGAACGCGTCGTTGCGGTGCACCGACCCCTCCGAGCCGCCCATCTGCCGGTTCACCACGAACAGGCAGTCCGATCCCGTCGGCAGCCCGAAGAAGGCCTGCTTGCGGCGCAGCGCCCGCCGCCACACGTACGTACGGGTCACCCATCCGAAGCCGCCGCTGATCGCGGTGGCCGCCAGTCCGAGCACGATGTTCCGCAGGTCTTCGTCCATGCGCCGGATGCTAGTGCCGCGCCCTCGGGGAATCACCGGGTCGCGGCAGCCGGAACGGCCGCCACCGCCGGGCCTTCCTGACGCGGGGGCGGCCGTGAAGTTACAGTGCCGACCGCAGCCCTGTCCCAGGGGGTCCGACAGGCCGTCGTCGACCGGAGGTACGCCATGCGCCGCCCCGCCCCACGTCTGTTAGCGCTCGCAGCCGCCCTCGCCGGGGCCCTCGTGTCCACCGGCGCCGCGGCCCCCGGATCCTCACGGCACCGTGACCGCCGGCACGGCGTGGCTCCGGCCCGGCGTCACCCTGCCGGTCGTCCCGCCCGGCCCGGCCTCACGGCCTGCCGTGCGGGTGGACCGCCATCGCCGAA
>NZ_RPSE01000242.1:0-9373 GCF_003949955.1 Streptomyces sp. WAC05292 | reverse complement strand
CTACACGGCCGCTCCCCTCACCGGGAGCCCGACCTGCCGGGCCGTGCCGGGACGCGGCCCGGCACGGCCCGGCAGGTCGGGCTCCCGGTGAGGGGAGCGGCCGTGTAGGCCGTGCCCGCCCCGCCGTCCCCGCAACCGGTGCGCGGGGACGGCGGGGCGGCGGGCGGCAGGGCGTCAGCGCCAGACGACGGCGCGCCAGCGCACGGGCCAGGTGCCGGGCTCCGCCGCGTTGCCCGCCACCACCTCGGCGCCGTTGATCGCCACCGGCTCGCCCCGGCCCGCGCCGGCCGGGACCGGCAGGGCGGTGGGCTTCCCCTGCGCGTCCCAGGTCACGGCGTACGCGCCGGAGGTGCCGATGCTCGTCCCTGCGTCGTTGACGCCCCTGACGGACGTCGGACCCGAGCCGGCCACCCACCGGAGCTCGACGGCGGTGCCGCCGCTCCAGCGCAGGGAGCGGTCCTTGACGTTGCCGACGACCACGTCCGAGCCGCCCAGGTGGACGCCGCGTGCCCCCGCCTCCTGGGACGGCAGGGCCTTCAGCCTGCCTCCGCGCGGCGCCTGCGCCGCCTTCCACGTCCCGTCGGCGTCGGTCGCGAGGCCGACGACGGTCCCGCGGTCGTTGATGTCGGACGGCTCCGCGTACGCGCCCCCGAGCGACCCGAGATCGTGGACGCGGCCCGTCCGGTCCCACAGGACGGCCCGCGTACGGTCCCCGGGGAGGGACACGTGCCCCGTGACCTCCCCCGTCCCGTTGATCGCGGTGGCCGTGCCGCCCGTCGCCCGAGCGGGCAGGCGCAGCAGGACGGCGCGCCCGTCGGCGCCCCAGCGGGCGGGGAACACGGCGCTGCCCGTCGACAGGTGCCCGACGGCGACGCGGGCGTCGTTGACGTCCAGCACCTCGCCCTCGACGAATCCGGACGGCTCCTCCAGGCGTGTGAGCCGGCCGGACGCGTCCCAGCGCGCCGGGTGCCGTACGCCGTCGGGGGTATCGGCCGAGCCGGCGACGGTGCCGTCCTCCGCCATCCCGGCGGCGCTCCCCCCGGAGCCCCCGCCGGCGCCCTGGAGCAGGGTGAGGGAGCCGTCGGCGCCCCACCGCACCAGGCGGCCCGTCCCGTCGTCGCCGAAAGCGTGCCCGACGACGTCCCCCGCGTCGTTCATCGCCCGGACGGTGCTGTGCGTGCTGCCGGCCGGCAGCGGCAGTTCGTACACGGTGTCCGCACCGCCGGCCGCCGGAGGCAGCGCGAGCACGGTCACGATCGTGGAAAGGACCACGGGTAACAAGAAGACCTCCCCTGTCTTCCCGGAAGTGGCGCGGCTCCGGAGAGCCGGAGCGACAGCGGCCGCCCCCGTCCGTGCCGCAGTGCCGAACGCGCCCGCCTCCCCTTGTGGAACCCCCTGGGGAGCGGGGCTGTTCGCAGCCCACCCCTTCCCCGGCCCGCATCGGCGGAAACGATTCCGCTCCGGGCCCGCCCGTCGGGCCGTCAACTTTCGATGATGCGGAGATGGTCCCTTCGTCGTACAAGAACACCGCTCGCCGCCGATAGCGTTGTGGTCATGACAGATGGAAAGGTGGCGGAGTCCGAGGGCTCCACACGCCTCAGGACCGCCGCGGGCGTCGCCGTCGGCGTCGTCGTCGGCCTCGGCCTGATCGCCCTCCTGTGGCGGGCGGGCTGGCGGGTGCCGTTCGTGACCGGGTGGATCTCGCTGAAGATCGCCGTCAAGGCGGGCGTCCTCACGGTGGGCGGCCTGATCGCCTTCGCGGCGTGGCGGCGCAAGCGACGCACCGCCGAACAGGACGGGGACACGCCGCCGTCCTCTTCCTGAACCTGCGCCCGGGGCGGCAGGGTTCGGTACCCCTGCCGCCCCGGGCGCAGGCCGCACCCCGGTCGCGGCGCGCTCGTTGACCGGACATGAAGAAGATCATCCCCACTGGCCTGGCCGCGCTCGCCGCCGCCTTCACCGTGCTCGGCGCCGGCCCGGCCGCCGCCGACGAGACCCACCACGACTCCCACAACGCCCCCGTCGTCGCCCTGGTCAACACCGGCCAGATCGACGACCCGTTGGAGGACGTCCTGGAGCACCTCCTGCTGTTCGGCGACCTCCGCATCGCCGACTGACCGCCGCCGCTCCGGAACTTTCGTCCAAGACGGGCCGCCGCGCATCGGCGATCGTGGGGCCATGAGCAGCCACGCAGCGGGGGAAGGCCCCGCCGACCGCACCGCGGGGAACCGGTGGGAAGTCGCCCGGCCGGCCGCGCTCCCCTCCCTCGGCGGAGTCTCCATGGCCGGCTACCACGACCGCACCGGCGGCCCGTTCGACCTGCGCGTGCTTCCGCAGCCCGCCGTGATCGTCGTCATCGGCCTCGGCGACGCCCCCCTCACGGTCGACTGCGGCGCCGGTCCGCCGCGGCCCGTCCACAGCCTCGCCGCGGCACCGACGCCCGGCGCGGCCCGTATCCGCGGCGAACGCGTCCGCTGCATCGAGATGCGCCTCCCGCCCACCGCCGCCCACTGCCTGCTGGGCCCCTCGCTCCGCGCACTCGACGGCACCGTCGCCCCGCTGGAGGACCTGTGGGGCAGGCGGGAGCGGCTCCTGCGGGAGCGGCTCGCCGACACCGCCGACTGGAGCGGGCGCTTCTCCCTGGTGCACCGCTTCCTCGCCGAGACGGCCGCCCGGGGCCCGGAGACAGCCCCCGAGGTCACTGCGGCCTGGGAGCACATCGTCGCCCGCGGCGGGCGTGTGCGGGTCGCGGACCTCGCCGCCTCCTGCGGGTGGAGCCGCAAACGGCTGTGGTCACGCTTCACCGCGCAGACCGGCCTCACCCCCAAGCGGGCCGCCATGCTCGTCCGCTTCGACCGCGCCGCCCGCGCCCTGCGCGCCGGCGCCGACGCCTCGGACGTCGCCTCGGCCTGCGGCTACGCAGACCAGTCCCACCTCCACCGCGACATCGCCGCGTTCGCCGCCTGCACCCCGGCGGCGCTGGCCGCCCTGCCGTAACCGCCTCCGGCCGGCCCGACACCGGCCGGCACCGCCCCGATCACCCGGCTGAAGGGACGACACACCGTGACGAGCACCGAAACCCGCCCGGCGGAACCCACCGACCGCCTCCTGGCCGTCCGGCTCGCCTTCGGCGGCCTGGCCGCCCAGGCGCTGCGCGCGGCGGTCCGCCTGCACATCGTCGAACTGATCGGCACCGGGCCGCGCCGGGCCTGCGACGTGGCCGCCGACGCCGGAGCCGGGCACCGGTCCGTGACCCGCCTGCTGCGCGCCCTCACCGGCCTCGGCCTGCTGGAGGAGCCGGCCCCCGACACCTTCTGCACCACCCCCGCCGGCGCCCTCCTGCACCCCGAACACCCCCGCTCGCTAGCGTCGTTCGTGCGGGTGTTCACCGATCCGGCGGTCGTGCGGGCCTGGGAGCACCTGGACGACAGCGTCCGCAGCGGCGGCGCCGTCTTCGACTCCGTCTTCGGAACCGACTTCTTCGGCCACCTCGCCCGCCACCCCGAGCTGTCCGCCGACTTCGACACCGCGATGGGCCAGGCGACCGCCGAGGCCGCCTCGGTGCTGCCGCACGCCTACGACTTCGCCCGGTTCACCGCCGTCACGGACGTCGGCGGGGGCGACGGCACCCTCCTCGCGGCGGTCCTCACCGCCCACCCGCACCTCACCGGCACCGTCCACGACACCGCCCGCGGCCTGCACGCCGCACCGGAGACGCTCCGCCGGCACGGGCTCACAGGGCGCTGCGCCCCCTCTGCGGGGGACTTCTTCCGGTCCGTCCCCGCCGGCTCGGACCTCTACCTCCTCAAGAGCGTCCTGCACGACTGGCCGGACGACCGGGCGGCCACCATCCTGCGCCACTGCCGCGCCGTGCTGCCGCCCCGCGGACGCGTGCTGATCGTCGAGCCCGTGCTGCCCGACACCGCGGAGGACAGCGGTGCCGCCGCCCACGCCCTGGACGGCGCGATCACCTACCTGAGCGACCTGAACATGTTGGTCAACCTCGGCGGGCGGGAGCGCACCCGGGCCGATTTCCGCGACCTGTGCGGGCGCACCGGACTCTCCCTCCTGTCCGCCTCCCCGCTGGAGGGGGCGGCCCCGTACTTCCTCCTGGAGGCCGCCCCCGCCTGACCGCGCGGCCGGCCGTCAGGCGAACTTCCGCACCGCCAGCGCGGCCGCCCGGGCCACCAGGGAGTCCTCCCGCTGCGCCGTCGCCTCCGGCTTGGTGCTGAGGACGGCGATCACCACCGGCGGCCGACCGGGCGGCCAGGCGATGCCGGCGTTGTTGTTGACGGCGTAGGAGCCGGCCCCGGTCTTGTCCGCGACGGCCCAGTCCGCGGGCAGGCCCGCCCGGAGCCGGTCCTTGCTGGTGGTGTTCCCGAGCAGCCAGCCGGTCAGCAGCTCCCGGTGCCGCGGCCGGAGGGCGTCGCCGAGCACCAGGCGGGCGTACGTCCGCGCGATCGCGCGGGGGCTGGTGGTGTCGGTGGACACCCAGGGCTCGGCGGAGTTCAGCTCCGGCTCCCACCGGTCCAGCCGCGTCACCGGGTCGCCCAGGGACCGGCAGAAGGAGGTGATCGCGGCGGGGCCGCCCAGCTCCTCCAGCAGCAGGTTCCCGGCCGTGTTGTCGCTCTGCGCGATGGCGGCGGAGCACAGCTCCGCCACCGTCAGCCCCGCGGCGATGTTCTCCGCCCGCCGCGTGATCTCGCCGCCGCCCGCCCGGGTGACGTCCGCCTGCGTGTAGTGGATCCGCTTGGCCAGGTACTCCCCGTCCCGGTCGAACCGCTGCATCACCGCGGCCGCGGCGAGCGTCTTGAACAGCGAACACTGCGGGAACAGCGCGTCGGCCCCGTGCGCCACCGTCCGCCCCGTGGCGGTGTCCCAGGCGTACACGCCCAGGCGCGCCCCGTACTCGCGCTCCAGCGCGCGCAGCGCCGGAACGACCGCGCCCGCGCCGCCGCCCGCGCCTTCCGCGTGCGCCGTCCCCGTCGGCAAGGCGGCGGCCAGCGCCGCTCCCGCCCCGATGGCCAGGGCCGTACGGCGAGTCGTCGTCATGTGGACCTCCCTGTCGTTTCACGTGCGCTCTCGTACGGGGAGGACACCGACAAGATCAATTCGGTTCCCACCGGCAGACGTCGGAAATGGCCGGAATGCGGCGTCCCAGCAGAATGGTGCACAGGACATGATTCGTGCGACGCGAGGACGACGACCGCCCGGGGAGGCATCGTGAGTGACCGGCCCGTCCTGCTGCCCTACGCCGATCCCGCCTTCGTGGCGAACCCGTTCCCGCTGTACCGGCAGCTGCGCGAGGAGGGCCCCGTCCGCCGCGCCGTCATCGCCGGCGGCCTCGAAGCCTGGCTGGTCACCCGCTACGAGGACGGGCTGGCGGCCCTGTCCGACCCCCGCCTGAGCAGCGACGTCCGCGACGCCGCCGACGCCCGCCTCCAGCAGCAGCTGCCCACCGCCGAACGCGAGTCCCTGCTCGGCACCATGCTCCGCAGCGACCCGCCCGACCACACCCGCCTGCGCCGCCTGGTCTCCAAGGCCTTCACCGCCCGCCGCGTCGCCGCCATGAGGCCGCGCATCCAGGCGATCACCGACGGCCTGCTCGACGCCGTCGTCCCATCCGGCCGCGCCGACCTCGTCGCCGACTTCGCGCTGCCGCTGCCCGTCACGGTGATCAGCGAGCTGCTCGGCGTACCGGTGGACGACCGCCACGACTTCCAGCACTGGACCGACCGCATGATCATGCGGGGGGCGGAGCCCCCGGACCCGGCCGCCGTCGAGGAGGCCTGGCGTCACATGCACGGCTACGTGACCGGCCTCATCCAGGCCAAGCGGGCACGCCCCGTGGACGACCTGCTGAGCGCCCTCGTCACCGCCCGGGACGAGGATCAGCAGCTGTCGGAGCCCGAGCTCGTCGCCATGGTGTTCCTGCTGCTCGCCGCCGGCTACATCACGACCGTCAACCTCATCGCCGGCGGCATCGCCACCCTGCTCGACCACCCCGGCCAGCTCGACCTGCTGCGCGCCGACCCCGGGCTGCTGCCCGGCGCCGTCGAGGAGTTCCTCCGCTACGACGGCCCGGTCAGCCCCGGCATCGCCCGCTTCGCCCGCGAGGACGTCGAGATCGCGGGCGTGGCGATCCCGCGCGGCGCGACCGTGCTGATCGCCTCGGCCATCGCCGACCGCGACCCGGCCCGCTTCCCCGACCCCGAGCGCCTCGACATCACCCGCAAGGACAACGCCCACCTGGCCTTCGGGCACGGCATCCACTACTGCCTGGGCGCACCCCTCGCCCGGCTGGAGGGGCAGATCGCCATCGGCACGGCCCTGCGCCGGCTCCCGGACCTCGCCCTCGCCGTCCCCCGCGGCGAACTCCGCTGGCGCCCCGGCGGGCTGCGCGGCCCCCAGGCCCTCCCCGTCACCTTCACCCCGGGACAGAAGGCCGACCCGGCGCCCGTCGGCTGAACCGGCCGGGCCGTCCGGGTGGTCGGCGGGCCGCATCCGAGGACCTCCCACCCCTTGCGGGCAGCGTGGTGGGAAACGGAGGAGAGGGACGCGATGCCGCTCTACCTGTCGAGGTTCAGCTACACACCGCAGACGTGGGCGAGGCTCACCGGGCACCCCGAGGACCGCGCGCAGGCCGCCCGCTCGTACATCGAGTCCGTCGGCGGGAAGCTCCACGGCTTCTGGTACGCCTTCGGCACACACGACGGCTACAACCTGTGGGAGGCCCCGGACAACGTCTCCATGGCCGCGGTCGCGCTGGCGATCAGCGGGGGAGGGGCGCTCAGCTCGTTCGAGACGACCGTCCTGCTCACCGTCGACGAGACACTGGACGCCCTGCGCAGAGCCGGGCAGATCGGCTACCGGCCCCCCGGCGCCGCGGACTGACCGGCGGCGGCGCCCCCGACCCGCGAGGCCGCAGTGCATCCGCGGGCCGGCCGTACGCCGAAGGGAGGGGTGTACCGGGCCGCCGAACGGACAGGAGCCGGACATGGACACCGCCGGAGCACGCGCCGCCGCCAGGCGCCCCCTGCCGCTGCTGCTCGTCCTGCTCGCCGCGACCTACGGCGTCGCCGCCGTCGGCGCCCTCGCCGGCAGCGGCTCCCGCGAGGTCTACGCCTCGCTGCAGCTGCCCGCCTGGGCGCCGCCCTCCTGGCTGTTCGGGCCGGTGTGGACCGTCCTCTACGCGACCATCGCCGTCGCCGCCTGGCTCGTCGTCCGCCGGGGCCGGCCCGAGCTGCGCCGCCCGGCGCTCCTGTGGTGGTCGGCCCAGCTGCTGCTGAACCTCGCCTGGACTCCGCTGTTCTTCACCGCCGGCCGGTACGGGCTCGCGTTCGCCGAGATCTGCCTGCTCCTGGCGGCCGTGGTCGCGACGATCGCCGTCTTCGCGAAGGCCTACCGGCCGGCCGCGCTGCTCCTCGTCCCGTACGCCCTGTGGGTGGCGTTCGCGACGACCCTCAACGCCTCGATCTGGCTCCTCAACCCCTGACCGCCCCGCCGGGGATCCGCGGGGCGGAGTCCGCCGAGCCGGGGAGCACCACGGGGGCGGAGTGCGGGGAGACGCGGTAGCGCCGGTACGCGCTGGCCAGCAGCCGGCCGCGGCGGTCGGTGAAGGTGCCGCGCACCTCGTACGCGCCGCAGGACGCGTGGCCCGACGGCAGGCGCTCGGGGCGCAGGCGGATCTCGTACGGGCCGCCCGCGCGGAAGCTCCCCAGGTGCGTCTCGCAGGGGAGGCCGGGCACTCCTTCCCGGACGCGGACCTCGGTGTAGGTGAGCCCGTCGACGTCCCGGCCCAGGCGGAAGACGAGCGACAGCGTGACGACACCGCCCTCCGGCAGGTCGAGGGTGTCGGACTGCTGCGCCGGACGGATCCGCACGGGCCGGCCCTCCTCTTGGAGGAGGACCATGTCCACGAGCTCGAAGTCCGCGGCGCCGGGTCGGCCGTTCATGGCCGGCACCTGCCCGGCGGCCGGTGCCGGAAACCCCGCACGCCCCTGCCGGGGGACCGCCGCGCCGCGTCGGCGGCTCAGGTGTCCTCACCCCGGCCGCTCATCATGCCGCGGAGCCGGTCGACGAGGCCCGCCCCCCGGAGCGAGCAGCTTGTTCGCCGGGGGCTGGCCGGGGGCCGCCGGGTGCGGCCGGGTCGGCGCCGTCCTCTTCGCCTGGCGGACGTTGCCGCCCGGGTCGTGGAGCGTCTGCTGCGAGCAGGCGGCGCGCAGCCGGGGGAAGAGGCCGGCCTCCTCGTCCGCCACGTGCTCGCGGATCTCCGCCATCAGCTGCCGCACCAGCCCGTCGAACCGCGGGTCGTCCGCCTCGCAGCCCTCCAGCCCTTTCATCGTCCGCTCGGCGGCCGCGTGCGCCTCCGGCTCCTTGTCGGCGAGCGCGCCGCCGGAGGGGACGTGCTCGCGGACCGCGGGATACGGGCAGGCCTCCTCCGCCACCGAGTGGCGCACCAGCTCGCTCGTGACCCGGTCGACCAGGTCCTTGCGCCGGGGGTGCCCCCACGGCGGCTCCTCGATGCCGGTGAGAGCTCGGCCACCTCCTCGTGGTCGGCGGTCGGCTCGGCGATCACGTCACCGCCGTGTCCCACGGCGGCTCCTTCTGCCTGCGGGAGGCCGAGCCGGTCGCGGCCGCGGTCACCAGTGAAACACCAGTGAAAGCCGCCGCGGGACGCCCGGACGCCACTGCGCCGGCGGGCGTGTGTCGCGCCGCCGTGTGACCGACAGCACCTTCCGGCCGGTGATTTCTCCCATTCCGTTCCGGTTGTGCCGACCGCTATGGTCGTCGTTCCCCCTCCTCCGGCACCCGGATGGCCCCCTGTGTCCACGACGTCCAGCCTCGCCCCGGTGATCACCGCCACCGCGCAGTGGCTCACCCGCGCCTACCCCGCCTCCGGCGGCGCGCTCCAGCGCGCCCTGGCCGAGGCGCAGGCCCACCAGGCCGCCACCGTCGCGGCGTGGCTGCGCTACCCGACCCGGATGGATGCGGAACTGGCGGCCCTCACCGGGGCCCGCGGGTCGGGCGCCCTGGACTGGGCGGCCGGCGCCGACGACGGCCTGCCGCTCCCCGGCCCGTCCGACGGCGCGCACGACGCGGACCCGCCCGCCCCCGCCGAGGACGCGGAGGCGTGGCGCACCTGGGTCGACGAGGCGGTCGCCAGCTGGGCGGCCTGCCTCCTGGCCCGCCCCGACCTGGCGTCGGCCGCGGTGGACGCCGTTGCCGGCACCGAGCACGCCGGGGCGGTACCCGTCGGCTTCCGCCGGCTGACCAGCCCGACGGAGGGCGACACCGCCGCCGCCGCACTCCTGCGCCACCCCGACCTCCTGGAGCCGGTCGCCCGGCTGCACCGGGACGGGCTGCTGGAGCG
>NZ_RPSE01000241.1:0-9393 GCF_003949955.1 Streptomyces sp. WAC05292 | reverse complement strand
CCCCACGTTTGCTCCCCCTCCCCCCGGGCACACGTGAGCCCGCAAGGGGGATCGGAGGTGTCCCGTGAGCGAGACCGGTGACAGTGACCGGCGGCTGATCGTCGTCGTGCGGCACGGGAAGGCCGTGCCCAAGCACACCGCCGAGGACCCTGACCGGGACTTGACCGCGCGCGGGCGGCGCAACGCCGGCGAAGCCGGGCGGTGGCTGGAGGGGTCGGGTCATCGCGTCGACTTGGCCGTGTCCTCGACGGCGTTGCGCACGCGCCGTACGTGGCAGATGATGCTCCCCCACCTGTCCGCCCCGCCGCCGGCCTACTACACGGAAGAGCTCTACCATGCGGACGCCGGCGGACTCCTCGCCGTGCTGCGCCGGCAGGCTCCCGAGCTGTCCGGGGTTCTTCTGGTCGGCCACAATCCGGCTGTCCACGAGTTGGCGGCCGCGCTGGCCGGCAGCGGCGCGAAGGGCCTGCGGAACCATCTCGACCAGGCCTTTCCCACGTCCTCCGTCGCCGTCCTGACCGTGGCCCGTCCATGGGACGGGATCGGCCCCGGGACGGCCCGCCTGGCAGACCTGTGGACTCCGGACGGCAGCTGACCCGGGCGTTCAGGGGGCGCGCGCCCGCCCCTCACCCCCTCCTCAAACTGACGCTCGGCCCACTCGCTGTCCCTCAGCCGGGCCCCCGCCGCGCCGCGGGCGGCCCGGACAGGGCCGTTCGCGCTCGTGTGGCGGCCGCCGAGCGGTGGCGTACGGTGCGCAAGCCCGCCCGGTGCAGGGCCGATGCGACCGCTGCGCGGGCGAGGCGCAGGCCCGGTCCGTCGGCGGCGGTTCCGGACGGGACCGCCGGCCAGGTCACCGTCGCCGTGGCGCCCTCGAGGCGCACCTGGAGGGTGCCGCCCGCGCCGCGCAGCGCGGGTGACGCCCCACCGGGCCGTACGAGGACGCGGCGCAGCTCGGTGGTGAGCAGGAGCGAGGGGGCTGAGGATGCGGGGTCGGCGGCGACCGGGATCCAGCAGGCCGTGGCTTCGAGGAGTTGCCGGACGAGGGGGGAGGCGGCGGTGACGCGCAGGGTGCGGCCCCTTTCGAGGGCGCGGGCGCGCAGGTCCAGCAGCAGGTGGAGGCCTGCGATGTCGCAGAAGGCGACGGCGGACAGGTCGAGGTCGAGGCCATGTGCGGAGGAGCCGAGTGCGGCGAGCAGGCTGCGCCGCAGTGGCGGTGCCGTCGTGTCGGTGATCTCGCCGACGACCAGGGCCGCGGCGCGGCCTCCCGGCAGCCCGTCGAGGGTGAGGAGCGTGCGCGCCGGTGCGGGCGTCTGGAGGCGGTGGCCGTCGGGGTGCGGTGGGGCGGTCATCGGGATCTCACCTCCACCCGGCCGGGGTCACCACTCAATGCTCCGCGCCCCTGCGGAGGCACCGCAGCCTCGGAAGCGAAACAGCGGTCCTGCTTCGTCCGCAGGACGAAACCTCCGATCGTGCCGCATCGGGTCGTCGGCGGCCGGTTTCGGCTCCGGCCGTACGGACAGACGCTCTGCGAGGGGCGTGCCCGACGGGCTCGCCGCCCAGTCGGAGGGGTGCAGCGCAGTGGCACCGCCGTCCGAATCCACTCGTGATCCACTCATGCCGTAGGGAGGAGCGGGGCATGGGACCGCCGTACACCGGCCGCACCGGCCACGCCCGCCACATCAGCCACACCAACAACATCAGCCACAGCGCCGAAACCGGCCGGCGCAGCCACGCCGGCCACAGCGCCCTCACCTGCGAGGAGGCCCGCCGCACCGCGCGCGCTGTCCTTTCCGCGCACGGGGTGGTGGACCACGACATCGACGCCGCCCTGCTGGTGGTCACCGAGTTGGTGTCGAACGCCCGCCGTCATGCCGGCGGGACGACCGCGTTCACGGTGCGCTGCCTGCCGCCGCGGGCCGTCGTCGAGGTGGCTGACGCGGAGCCGTGTTTCCCGGTCGACCGGCCCTCCCCCGCGTCGGTTCCGGGCCGTTTCGGCTGGCAGATGGTCAAACGCCTGGCCGAGCGCGTGGACGTGCGGGCGGGCGGTCCCGGCGGGACCGGGAAGACGATCACCGTGGTGTTGGACGCGCGCGCGGCCGACGAGGGGGCTTCTGCGCAGCCGTTCCGTGCACGAGAGGACGCGGGCCGGCGATGAGGGAGAACGAGGTCAAGCTGCGGGCGATCGCCGCGATCACCGCCGTCAGGTCGGGTGCCGGGGAGCAGCTGGTGTCGGATCTGCTGGGCGAGGCCATGCCCACCAGCTTCGTGGTCCCCGCCGAGGCGACGGCGGCGGAGGCGGGCTGTGCGGTCCTGGAGCAGTTGTCGGAGCCGCTGAGTGCGCTCGTGGACGGCTTCCTGCTCGCTTTCGACGCGCTGGCCGACGCGCACGACTGCGGTGGGCCCTCGGAGACCAGCGAGGAGATCCTCCAGCAGCTCGCCCTGGTCCTGGCGCTGGAGGACCGCCCGCGGCCGGAGGATCAAGAGGGACCGTAGGCCGGCACGGCGCGCTGCCCGCGCTTGCGGGCAGCGTACGGGGCCGGTGTCGTGTCCGTCCGCATCCGGACGTGGGAGCTCGTGGCCGCGGGCCCTCACATCGCCGCGCAGGCCGGGCACAGTCCGCGGTAGACGACGTCGGCCCCGGAGACGGCGAAGCCGTACCGCTCCGAGGCGGGCAGGGCCGCGAGCGGGTCGCCGTCGGGGTGGACGTCCCGGATCTCGCCGCAGCCCGAGCACACCAGGTGCTGGTGGGGGCGGCGGGCGTTGGGGTC
Source organism: Streptomyces sp. WAC05292 (assembly GCF_003949955.1). Taxonomy (NCBI): domain Bacteria; kingdom Bacillati; phylum Actinomycetota; class Actinomycetes; order Kitasatosporales; family Streptomycetaceae; genus Streptomyces; species Streptomyces sp. WAC05292. Next base: position 6,625 of record NZ_RPSE01000241.1, on the reverse strand, counting down.
GTACCGTTTGGCGCGGCCGTCGGTCGTCACCTCGGCGACCTCGCCGAGCGCCACCAGTTCTCCGAGGGTGTTGTACACGGTCGCGCGGGAGACCTCCGGCAGCCGGGCGGTGGCCCGCGCCAGCACCTCGTCCGCGGTCAGGTGGACGTGCTCGCCGTCCAGCACCTCCGCGACCACCCGCCGCTGAGCCGTCATGCGCCAGCCGCGTGCGCGCAGCCGTCCCACCAGGTCGCTCATGCCCCACCAGCCTAAATGTGCATTGTCCGAATGCCGAGTTGATTCGGATCTGGTTGCCGCATTGACTTGGACTTCGTCCATCGTAGGATCGCTTCCGGCGACAAACCAAGGGCCGGGCGGACAGGACGAGTTGGGCGGGCGCGCGACCGGCGCACCTCCCGGCGGACGGTTACGCGCCGTCCCTCCGGGTCGCACCGGGCCGAGGCCACCCGCCGGAGCCCGTGCCCCGCCGGTCCACCGCCGGCAGTTCCTGAGCACCGCGATCCACCTGATCCGGAAGGATTCCCATGCCCGAGAACGATGACGCAATCGTCGTAGACGCGAAGACGGAAGGGGCCGGCGGCTGCCCGGTCGCGCACGGGCGCGCCCCGCACCCGACCCAGGGCGGCGGGAACCGCCAGTGGTGGCCGGAGCGGCTCAACCTGAAGATCCTCGCGAAGAATCCCGCCGTGGCCAACCCGCTCGGCGGGGACTTCGACTACGCCGCCGCCTTCCAGGCCCTCGACCTGCCTGCCGTCAAGCGGGACATAGCCGAGGTCCTGACGACGTCCCAGGAGTGGTGGCCGGCCGACTTCGGCCACTACGGGCCGTTCATCGTCCGCATGGCCTGGCACAGCGCCGGCACCTACCGCATCAGCGACGGCCGCGGCGGCGCGGGCGCGGGCCAGCAGCGCTTCGCCCCGCTGAACAGCTGGCCGGACAACGCCAACCTCGACAAGGCGCGCCGCCTGCTGTGGCCGGTGAAGAAGAAGTACGGCCAGAGCCTGTCCTGGGCGGACCTGATGATCCTCGCCGGCAACGTCGCCCTGGAGACGATGGGCTTCGAGACCTTCGGCTTCGGCGGCGGCCGCGCGGACGTCTGGGAGCCGGACGAGGACGTCTACTGGGGCCCGGAGACCACCTGGCTCGACGACCGCCGCTACAGCGGGGACCGCGAGCTGGAGGAGCCGCTCGGCGCTGTCCAGATGGGCCTCATCTACGTCAACCCGGAGGGCCCCAACGGCAATCCGGACCCGGTGGCGGCCGCGCGCGACATCCGCGAGACGTTCCGCCGGATGGCGATGAACGACGAGGAGACCGTCGCCCTGATCGCGGGCGGGCACACCTTCGGCAAGACCCACGGCGCGGGCCCGGCAGACCACGTCGGCGCCGACCCCGAAGGCGCCCCGCTGGAGCAGCAGGGGCTCGGCTGGAGCAGCTCGTACGGGACGGGCAAGGGCGCCGACACCATCACCAGCGGCCTGGAAGGCACCTGGACGACCACGCCCACCGCCTGGGACAACAGCTTCTTCGAGATCCTCTTCGGCTACGAGTGGGAGCTGTTCGAGAGCCCGGCCGGCGCCCGCCAGTGGCGGCCCAAGGACGGCGCCGGCGCGGGCACCGTCCCCGATGCGCACGACCCGGCGAAGACGCACGCTCCGACGATGCTCACCACCGACCTGTCGCTCCGCTTCGACCCGGTGTACGAGCAGATCTCGCGGCGCTTCCTGGCGGACCCGGCCGCGTTCGCCGACGCCTTCGCCCGCGCCTGGTTCAAGCTCACGCACCGCGACATGGGCCCGGTCGCGCGCTACCTGGGCCCTGAGGTCCCCTCCGAGACCCTGCTGTGGCAGGACCCGCTGCCCGAGCGGACCCACGAGCTCGTCGACGCCTCCGACATCGCCGGCCTCAAGGCCGCCGTGCTCGACTCCGGGCTGACCGTCGGGGACCTCGTGTCGACGGCGTGGGCGTCGGCCTCGTCCTTCCGCGGCAGCGACAAGCGCGGCGGCGCCAACGGCGCGCGGATCCGCCTTCAGCCGCAGGCCGGCTGGGAGGTCAACGAGCCGGACCGGCTGGCGCGGGTGCTGCGGGCCCTGACCGGCATCCAGGAGTCGTTCAACTCCGGCCGCACGGACGGCAAGCAGGTCTCGCTCGCCGACCTGATCGTGCTCGCGGGCGCGGCGGGCGTCGAGAAGGCCGCCCGGGAGGCGGGCTTCGCGGTGGAGGTGCCCTTCACCCCGGGCCGTGTCGACGCCTCCCAGGAGCAGACGGACACCGAGTCCTTCGCCGCGCTGGAGCCGGCCGCCGACGGCTTCCGCAACTACCTGGGCAAGGGCTACCGGCTGCCCGCCGAGTTCCTCCTCCTCGACCGGGCGAACCTGCTGACGCTGAGCGCGCCCGAGCTGACGGTCCTCGTCGGCGGCCTGCGCGTGCTCGGCGCGAACCACGGGGAGAGCGGCCTCGGGGTGTTCACGCGGACGCCCGGCGCGCTGACGAACGACTTCTTCGTCAACCTGCTCGACCTGGGCACGGCGTGGAAGCCGACCTCGCCGGACGCGCACACCTTCGAGGGCCGGGACGCCGCCACGGGCGAGCTGAAGTGGACCGGCAGCCGGGTGGACCTGGTCTTCGGTTCGAACTCCGAGCTGCGGGCGCTCGCCGAGGTGTACGCGAGCGACGACGCGAAGCGGAAGTTCGTGGACGACTTCGTCGCCGCGTGGACCAAGGTGATGGACCTGGACCGCTTCGACCTGGCGTGACCGCCCGGTCCGGGCCGGCCGGGCCCGCAGGCCCGGCCGGCCCGGCCTGCGGGCCCGGACATCGGTCGGCCTCAGCGGGGCAGGGCCTGCTCCGCCCAGATGACCTTGCCCGCGCCGGTGTAGCGGGTGCCCCACTGCTGCGTAGTCTGCGCCACGATGAACAGGCCCCGGCCGCCCTCGTCGTCGCCTGCGGCGCGCCGCAGGTGCGGTGAGGTGTGGCCGCTGTCGAAGACCTCGCAGATGAGGGTCTGGTCGCGGATCAGCCGCAGCCGCACGGGGGCGCCGGAGGCGTACCGGACGGCGTTGGTGACGAGTTCGCTGACCACCAGCTCGGTGGTGAACACCAGCTCGTCGAGGCCCCATTCGCGCAGCTGGGCGGCTGCGGCGGCGCGGGCCCGGCCGGCGGCCCGCGGGTCGTCGTCCAGGTCCCAGGAGGCCACCTGCCTGCCGCCGAGCACCCGGGTGCGGACCAGCAGCAGCGCCGCGTCGTCCTCGGCGGGTCCCGGCAGGAGCGCCTCGACGACGTCGTCGCAGAGGTCGTCCAGCGGCCGGTCGTGCCGGCCGAGGACCGCGCCCAGGACGCCGAGCTGCTCGTCGAGGTCGCGGCCGCGGCCCTGTACGAGGCCGTTGGTGAACAGGGCGAGCAGGCTGCCCGGCGGCAGCGTCAGCTCCGCTGACTCGAAGGGCAGTCCGCCGAGTCCGAGGGGCGGCCCGGAGGGCAGCTCGGGGAACGTCACGGTGCCGTCCGGGTGGACGACGGCCGGCAGGGGGTGTCCGGCCCGCGCCGTCGTGCACGTCCCGGACACCGGGTCGTACGCGGCGTACAGGCAGGTCACGCCGAATCCGCCGGCGTCGGGCAGCTCCTCCCCCGCGGTGCGCGGCGCGGCCCGCTCCTCGGTGTCCTGGGTGACGAGGTCGTCGAGGCGGGTGAGGAGCTCGTCGGGCGCCAGGTCCATGCGGGCGAGGACCCGCACGCTGGTGCGCAGCCTGCCCATGGTGGCGGCGGCGCTCAGGCCGTGCCCGACGACGTCCCCGACGACCAGGCCGACGCGGGCCCCGGACAGGGGGATGACGTCGAACCAGTCGCCGCCGACGCCGGCCCCGATGTCGGCGGGCAGGTAGCGGTAGGCGAGTTCCACGGCGGACAGCTGCGGCAGCAGCCGGGGCAGCAGGCTGCGCTGGAGGAGGAGCGCGGCGGCGTGCTCGCGGGTGTAGCGGCGGGCGTTGTCGACGCACACGGCGAGCCGGGCGGCGAGTTCCCCGGCGACGGCCAGCTCGCCGGCGTCGAAGGGGCCGGTGCGCTGCTCCCAGGCGAAGGTGACCCGGCCGAGGTCGGCCCCCTCGGTGCGGAGCGGCACGGTGAGCGTTCCGGGCCCCCGCGGGTCGGCGGGGGCGGGCGCCCCGGGGTGCTCCGGCGGCCACAGCCGGACGGAGGCGTCGTCGGCGCCGGCGTCGGGGCGCGGCCGTTCGCCTCGCAGGACGGCTTCCAGGACGTCGACGGTGACGGCGTCGGCGAATTCCGGAGTGGTGACGTTGGCGAACTCGTGTGCCGTGCGGCCCATGTCGAGGGTGGTGCCGACCCGCCGGGCGGCCCTTACGAGGAGGTCGAGGCGCTGCTGGGCAAGGTAGCGGTCGGTGATGTCGAAGGTCTCCTCGCACACGCCGAGGGGGGCGCCCGCGGAGCCCTCCAGGCGGTAGTAGGAGCACGACCAGACGTGGTCGCGGTCCGGCGCGGAGGGCGGGCGGCCCTTGTAGTGCAGGTCGGTGACGGGGCTGCCGGTGGCGAGGACCCGGGCCATCACCTCCTCCAGGGTGCCGGGCATTCCCGGGGAGACGACCGCTCCGTCGGTGACCATGTCGTCGGGTCCGATCCCGGCGTAGTCGGCGGGGCCCATCTCCTTGCGGAGGGCGGCATTGGTCCACACGACGCGCAGGTCGGTGTCGTAGATGGCCAGGCCGATCGGGGACTGCGTGGCGAGCCCGTGCAGCATCGACTGGAGGGCGTCCCAGTGGTCGGCGGCGTCGGCGTCGGCCATGGCGAGCAGGCGGGCGGGCTGCCGCCCGGCGGGGGCGGCGGGGCCGCGCCGGCCCTCGTCCGCGGAGGTCAGGGGGTGGACGGCGACGGCGGTGCGCCGGCCGGGGCCGCCGTCGCGGTGGCGCAGCCGCAGCACGGTCCGGGTGCCGGGCGTGGGCGGGAGCGCCCCGGGGTCGGCGGCGAGGACGTCGAAGCCGCGGCCGAGGACCTCGGACGGGGCGTACCCGAGCAGGTCGGCGGCGGCGGGGCTCCAGCCCACGATGCGGCCCTCGCCGTCGAGGACCGCCACGGCAGCCCGGGACACGTCGAGGGGGCCGTGGGGTCCTTCGTAGCCGGCGGTCCCGTTCATGTGGGCTCCCTGCGGTGCGCGGGCCCGTCCGCGGTCGAGGGCGCACCGGAACGGGCGCGGCGGCCGTCCGGCCGGTACGGAGTCCCGCGGGCGGTGGTCCGCCGCCGGATCACGCCTCTCTCCCGGTCACACAGCCAGCATCCCCCTCCGGCGGCGGGCGCCGCATCCGGACGCCCCGCGGAGTGCCCCGGACGGGCCCGCCGGAACACCCGGTCGGGACGGCCTGCGGCGGCTTCTGCAGGGCGGTGCGGGACGGTCAGTGGACGACGGTGAAGCTTCGCCAGGGCAGGGTGTCGGGGGCGGTCACGTTCGCGCTGGACGTCGGGATGTAGGTGCCCTCGTCGCGGCCTTCCACCTTCCGGCAGTCGAGGGTCCGGTACAGGACGACGTCGAGGAGGGTGTTGTTCTCCACGTGGGCAGCGCCGCGCGGGAGGCGGATGCGGTGGCAGCCCTGCACGGGGGTGTTGGAGTACGTCAGCTCGACCGGGGAGTCGTGGGCGCGGAAGGTGAGTTCGCCGACGGTGGTCTTGCCGGCCGAGCAGGCCGTGGCCGCGAGCACGAGCAGTGCCGCCCCGGAGATGACGCCGGTACGCCGGAGGTGGGACATGGCTGGATCCTCGTCTGTGCGGTGATGGCGGGCCTTGACCGCAGCCTGCCGCGGGCCGGGCCGCCGGGCATCCGCTGGGCACCCGCCCGGATGACGGCCGGACGGGGGACTCGTCCGTCCGCCCGGGCCGGTTCGGGCCCGCTGCCTGATCCCATGGATGCGGGGCAGACGGGTGGCGGGACGGAAGGAGCGTGGGAATGCCCGGAATCAGGAACTGGTCCGGCCGTGTGAAGGCCGGCGCGACCGCGCTCGGCGAACGCCGGGCGCGGATGCAGGCCCGCTACGACGCCGAGGAGCGGGCGGCGCGCCAAAGGGCGTTCGCCGAGGCCCGCAGGGCCCGCGCGCGGGTCGCGGACCCGGCGGCGGCGGTGCCGTGGGGGGTGCGGGTCGCGGCGGAGGCCGGCTGGCGGTTCCTGGTGCTGGCGGCGGCCGTGTGGGTCGTGATGCAGGTGATCGGGTCGGTGCGGCTGGTCGTGCTGGCGTTCGTCGCGGCGCTGCTGGTCACCGCGCTGCTCCAGCCGACCGTCGCGCGGCTGCACCGGGCCGGGCTGTCGCGGGGACTCGCGACCGCGGTGACGGCCCTGTGCGGGTTCCTCGTCCTCGGCCTGATCGGCTGGTTCATCACCTGGCAGGTGCTGGACAACCTGGGGAACCTTACCGACCGCCTCCAGGAGGGCATCGAGGAGCTGAAGCGGTGGCTGCTGAACAGCCCGCTCCACGTGACGGAGCAGCAGATCAGCGACATCGCGTCGAGTCTGAGCGATGCGATCGGGACGAGCACCAGCGAGATCACCTCGACCGGTCTGCAGGGCGTGACCGTCCTGGTCGAAGTGATCACCGGCATGCTGCTGGCGATGTTCTGCACGCTGTTCCTGCTG
>NZ_RPSE01000240.1:0-9405 GCF_003949955.1 Streptomyces sp. WAC05292 | reverse complement strand
GCCGTACAGGCCTCCGCCGCGGGGCGGTGGGTCGATGGCGGTGGTGTCGGGCGGGGGCCGCGGTGTGGGCCGGGGTCCGGCGGGCCCGAGCGGGCGCCGGCCGTGCCGGCCCGCGCCGGCGCGCAGGCCGAGCACGTCCTCGCCGTCTGTGCCCGTTCCGTTCCCGGCTGCGGGGCTCCCGCCGCCTGCGCCGCGTCCGGGCCGCCGGGCGGGGCGCGTGCCCCGGACCGGCCCGCTCCCGGGCCCGTGGAGCTCTCCGTGATGCGGGTGTAGGAGGGCGCCCGCCCGGCCCGAGCGGCCGGACTGCCGTCCTCCTTTTCCACCACCTCGTCCGGAGCACCCGCATGCCTTCCTCCTCCCGTCCTTCCCGACCCTCCTCCCGCTCCACCGGCAAGACGCTGCTGGCCTGCGCGGGCGTCGTCCTCGCCGCGGCCGCGCTGGGGCTGGCCTCCTGGCAGGCCAACGCGCCCGAGGACCGCCCGGCACGGGGCGGCGGCGCCGTGTCGCAGCCGCGGTCCGAGGACTCCGGCGCCCGCGCCGAGCTGCTGAAGCTCGCCCGCCGCGAGGCCGGAGACCGGCTCGCCGTCGGCCGGCAGGACGCCCCGGTCGTACTGATCGAGTACTCCGACTTCAAGTGCGGCTACTGCGGCAAGTTCGCCCGGGACACCGAGCCCGAGCTGATCCGCAAGTACGTCGAGGACGGCACGCTGCGCATCGAGTGGCGCAACTTCCCGATCTTCGGCGAGGAGTCCGAGGCCGCGGCGAAGGCCGCCTGGGCCGCCGGGCAGCAGGACCGCTTCCAGCAGTTCCACGCCGCCGCGTACGCGCCCGGTGCCAAGGAGAAGGGCTTCGGTGCGGAGCGCCTGCTGGAGCTGGCCCGCGAGGCAGGCGTCCCCGACCTGGAGCGCTTCTCCCGGGACATGGCCGGGGAGGCCGCGGCGGCGGCGCTGGCCCGGGACCGGGAGGAGGGGAGCCGCATCGGTGTCGCCTCGACCCCGTCCTTCCTGGTGAACGGCCGCCCGATCGCCGGCGCCCAGCCGTACGGCACCTTCGCCGCGGTGATCGACGGGGCGAAGGCGGAGGCGGCCCGGTGACGGGCATCGGCTACCTGGCCGCCCTGCTCGGCGGGCTGCTGGCGCTGCTCAGCCCGTGCAGTGCGCTGCTGCTGCCGGCGTTCTTCGCGTACTCGATCGACTCCCGGTCCCGGCTGCTGGCGCGGACCGGGATCTTCTACGCGGGCCTCGCGACGACCCTCGTGCCCCTCGGCGCGGCCTCCTCGACGGCCGGCCGGTTCTTCCACGGCCACCGGGACGCCCTCGTCCTGGCGGGCGGCTGGCTGATCATCGCGCTGGGGGTCGCCCAGGTCCTCGGCAAGGGCTTCGCGCCGCGGCGGCTCTCGGAGCTGTCGGGGCGGATCCGGCCGACGACCGCGCTGTCGGTGTACGCGCTGGGCGCCGTGTACGGGCTGGCCGGCTTCTGCGCCGGGCCCATCCTGGGGAGCGTCCTGACGGTGGCGGCCGTCGGCGGCAGCCCGGTCTACGGGGGCCTGCTGCTCGCGGTGTACGCGCTGGGGATGGCCGTGCCGCTCTTCGCGCTGGCCCTGCTGTGGGAGCGCTTCGACCTGGGGCGGCGGCGCTGGCTGCGCGGCCGGCCCCTCCGCCTGGGGCGGCTGGAGGTGCACAGCACGTCGCTGCTCTCGGGGCTGTTCTTCGTCCTGCTGGGGGCGCTGTTCCTGGCGTACGACGGGGCGAGCGCGCTGCCGGGGCTGCTGGACGTGGAGGATTCGTTCGCGGTGGAGCAGCGGGTGCGGGAGATCGCGGGCGCGGTGCCGGACGCGGTGCTGCTCGGCGCGGCCGCGGCGGGGGCCCTCGCGCTGGTGCTGGTGCGCCGCCTGCGCCGCGGCCCGGGCGCGGATGCCGGGGACGACGCGCCGGAGCCGGCGCAGGCGCGGGAATGACGCGGAAGGCCCCGTCCGATGGACGGGGCCTTCCTTTTGTGGCTGGGGCCGGGGTCGAACCGGCGACCTATCGCTTTTCAGGCGATCGCTCGTACCAACTGAGCTACCCAGCCACGAGACCGTTTCCGGCCTCAGCGATCCTGACGGGACTTGAACCCGCGACCTCCACCTTGACAGGGTGGCGAGCTAACCAACTGCTCCACAGGACCATGCAGTGTGCGAGACAAGTCTTGCACACGGTAATGCGTACCCCCAACGGGATTCGAACCCGTGCTACCGCCTTGAAAGGGCGGCGTCCTGGGCCACTAGACGATGAGGGCTAAAGGCCCGCCGGGGCGCTTTCCAGCGCGTCGGGGACGTGAGAAGCATATGGGATGCGGGGAGGTAACGCCAAAACGGTTTCCCCCGGCAGGCTGCGTGCGCCCGGTGCGGAGGGACAATGACCGGGTGCTGGAGATGACACGCGAGGAGTTCGAAGAGCTCGTCGCCGAGGCCCTGGACCGCATCCCGCCGGAGCTGACGCGGCTGATGGACAACGTGGCGGTGTTCGTCGAGGACGAGCCGCCGGCGGAGGACCCGGAGCTGCTCGGCCTCTACGAGGGGACTCCGCTGACGGAGCGCGGCGAGTGGTACGCGGGCGTGCTGCCGGACCGGATCACCATCTACCGCAACCCGACGCTGCGGATGTGCGAGGACCGGGAGGACGTGATCGCGGAGACGGAGATCACCGTGGTCCACGAGATCGCCCACCACTTCGGCATCGACGACGCCCGGCTGCACGCCCTGGGCTACGGGTGAGCGGTCGGGCCGGGGAGGGCTCCGGCCGGGTCCACCCGGTCGGCCCGGTCGACCCGGACGTCGACCTGCACGTGCCGGCGCAGCGCGCCGAGCCGCTGGGGCCGGTCCTCGCGGCGGTGGCGGCGGGCGGCGCCCTGGGGGCGTCGGCCCGGTACGGGCTGGCGCTGCTGTGGCCGGCGTCTCCAGCGGGCTTCCCGTGGGCGGTGTTCTGGACGAACGCGGCCGGCAGTGCGCTGATCGGGGTGCTGATGGTCCTGATCGCCGAGGGCGGGCGGACGGCGCCGCACCCGCTGCTGCGGCCGTTCGCCGGGACCGGTGTGCTCGGCGGGTTCACCACGTTCTCCACGTACGCGGGGGACTTCGCCCGGCTGTGGGCGGCGGGCGAGCCGGGGCGTGCGCTGGCGTACGCCGGGGGCACGCTCGCGGCGGCGCTCGGTGCGGTGTGGGCGGCGGCCTCGGTGACGCGGCGCGCGGTGCGCGGGGGACGCGGGTGAACTGGCTGCTGGTGGTGGCGGGTGCGGCCGTCGGGGCGCCGCTGCGGTACCTCGTGGACCGGGCGGTGCAGGCACGGCACGAATCGGTGTTCCCGTGGGGGACGTTCGCGGTGAACGCGGCCGCCTGCCTGCTGCTCGGGCTGCTGACCGGGGCGGTGCTGGCGGCGGCCCGGCTGTGGTGCTGAGGGAGGCGCGGGCGCGGGACTGCGGGCCGCCGGCGGGCCGCGGCGCCGGCGGCGGCCGGTTCCCGGCGGGTGTCCGTCCGGGGCGTGTCCCTTGCGGGGCAAAGGGAGTTGGGCACATCGACCCGCTCACCGCGGACTCTGACCGCCCACCCGGAGGTGCACCGTGCGCCAGTTGTCCGCTTCCCTCCGCCTGGCCGTCACCGCGCTCGCGGTCGCGGCCACGGCGGGCTGCATGAGCGTCGGCGGGGACGCCGCGAAGCCGGGGCCGTCCGCTTCGCCGGGCCGCAAGCAGGCGGCCGAAGCCGCCCGGACCCGGCGCCGATCCGAAGCGCGCCGCGTGGCGCGTTTCTCCCTAGCCGTGGCTGACCGCATTGAGGCGGTCGAATTGCGATTCACGGAGTTTGGGCGCGTGCCGAGACTCCGGAAGGTTTCGCATTTCGCATGTCCATTTCCAGTTCTGACCGTGCCGTCATGCCCGAGAACGACTCCCACGAGATCGTGGACGCCGTCGAGGCCCTCGTGGTGACGGAGGCCATGGAGGCCGCCGAGGCGGACGAGATCATCGAGGCGCTCGAGGCCGACGTGGCGGGCGACCGCGACGCCGAGTCCGACGAGCCCGAGATCACCTTCGCCGACCTCGGCCTGCCCGAGGGCGTCGTCCGCAAGCTCGCCCAGAACGGTGTCACCGTCCCGTTCCCGATCCAGGCCGCGACCATCCCGGACGCCCTGGCCGGCAAGGACATCCTCGGCCGCGGCCGCACCGGCTCCGGCAAGACCCTCTCCTTCGGCCTGCCGACCCTGGCCCGCCTGGCGGGCGGCACGACCGACAAGAAGAAGCCCCGCGCGGTCATCCTCACCCCGACCCGCGAGCTCGCGATGCAGGTCGCGGACGCCCTCCAGCCCTACGGCGACGTCCTCGGCCTGAAGATGAAGGTCGTCTGCGGCGGCACCAGCATGGGCAACCAGATCTACGCCCTGGAGCGCGGCGTCGACATCCTCGTCGCCACCCCGGGCCGCCTGCGCGACATCATCAACCGCGGCGCCTGCTCCCTGGAGAACGTCCAGGTCGCGGTCCTCGACGAGGCCGACCAGATGTCCGACCTGGGCTTCCTGCCCGAGGTCACCGAGCTCCTGGACCAGGTCCCGGCCGGCGGCCAGCGCATGCTGTTCTCCGCCACCATGGAGAACGAGATCTCCACCCTGGTCAAGCGCTACCTCACCGACCCGGTCAGCCACGAGGTCGACAGCGCCCAGGGCAACGTCACGACCATGTCGCACCACGTCCTCGTCGTGAAGCCGAAGGACAAGGCGCCCGTCACGGCCGCCATCGCCGCCCGCAAGGGCCGCACCATCATCTTCGTCCGCACCCAGCTGGGCGCCGACCGCATCGCCGAGCAGCTCGTCGAGGCCGGCGTGAAGGCGGACGCGCTGCACGGCGGCATGACGCAGGGCGCCCGTACCCGCGTCCTCGCCGACTTCAAGGACGGCTACGTCAACGCCCTCGTCGCCACCGACGTCGCCGCCCGCGGCATCCACGTCGACGGCATCGACCTGGTCCTGAACGTGGACCCGGCCGGCGACCACAAGGACTACCTGCACCGCTCGGGCCGCACCGCCCGCGCCGGCAAGTCCGGCGTCGTCGTCTCCCTGGCCCTGCCGCACCAGCGCCGCCAGATCTTCCGCCTCATGGAGGACGCCGGCGTCGAGGCCTCGCGCCACATCGTCCAGGGCGCCGGCGCCTTCGACCCGGAGGTCGCCGAGATCACCGGCGCCCGCTCGCTGACCGAGGTCCAGGCCGACTCCGCGAACAACGCCGCCAAGCAGGCCGAGCGCGAGGTCGCCGAGCTGACCCGCCGCCTGGAGCAGATGACCCGCCGCGCCGCAGAGCTGCGCGAGGAGGCCGACCGCCTCGTCGCCCGCTCCGCCCGCGAGCGCGGCGAGGACCCGGACACCGCGATCGCCGAGGCGGCCGAGGCCGCCCAGGCCGAGGTGGCCGCACAGGTCGCCGCCGCCGCGGCGGCCGAGGAGCGCCGGGAGCGCACCGAGCGCCGCGACGACCGCGGTGACCGCGGTGACCGCGGTGGCGACCGTGGCGGCTTCCGCCGTGACGACCGGGGCGACCGCGGTGGGGACCGTGGCGGTTTCCGCCGTGACGACCGCCCGTCGTTCAACCGCGACGACCGCGGTGACCGCGGTGGGTTCCGTCGTGACGACCGGGGCGACCGCGGTGGCGACCGTGGCGGCTTCCGCCGGGATGACCGCCCGTCCTTCAACCGCGACGACCGCGGTGACCGCGGCGGCGACCGTGGCGGCTTCCGCCGCGACGACCGGGGCGACCGCGGTGGCGACCGTGGCGGCTTCCGCCGCGACGACCGGGGCGACCGCGGTGGCGACCGTGGCGGCTTCCGCCGGGATGACCGCCCGTCGTTCAACCGCGACGACCGCGGTGACCGCGGCGGCGACCGTGGCGGCTTCCGCCGCGACGACCGGGGCGACCGCGGTGGCGACCGTGGCGGCTTCCGCCGCGACGACCGCGGTGACCGCCGTGACGACCGCGGCGGCTTCCGCCGGGACGACCGCCCCTCCGGCGGCTTCCGCTCCGGCGGCGGCGACCGCCCGTACGGCCGCCGCGACGACAACCGCCCGTCCGGCTCCTTCGGCGGCCGCCGCGACGACAAGCCGCGCTGGAAGCGCAACGGCTGATCCCCGGCACTGAAGAACGCCCGACAGGGCCCCCACGGCACCGCCGCGGGGGCCCTGTCCCGGTTCCGCAGCGCCTCAAGGGGCCGTCCCCGGGCATCCCTTGCCGCATCCGACGGGGCCGGTCGGTCGATACCCGATCGGCTGACCGGCGCGGTCCGGCTATGCTCTGGGGTGGGCAGTGAGGGCCATTAGCTCAATTGGCAGAGCAGCGGACTTTTAATCCGTTGGTTGTCGGTTCGAGTCCGACATGGCCTACGGCCGGGGAGCGCCCCGCGCGGTTTCGACCGCGCGGGGCGCTTTCGTGTGGTCAGGACCAGCCCGGGTCGCGCGGCGCGGGGGCCGACCAGCCGGGCTCGGCGACCACGCGGTGGGCCGGGTCCGCGGGGGATTGCGGTGCGGAGGCCCGGCCGGTGCCGTTCACGCCGGCGACGGCGATCAGGGCGGCGGCGGTGGCGGTGGCGAGGGTGGCGAGCGTGCGGCGCATGGTGTCGATGCCTCTTATCGGACCGTGGGGATGAGGGCGGTTGGCCGGATCCTGTGCCCCGGCGTGCCGCCATCGTGTCGAGCGGACGGGCCGCTGTCGCCGGTTCGGCGGTGGCACAAAGCGCTCTGACACATCTCTGCCAGCGGCCCGTTCCGCCGCGCCGCGCCGATGGGTGACGGTATGTCCGGCGGTGCTGTCCGCGTGATGGACGGTGTTTGTGCGGGCCATGGCTGGTATGGACAATCCTGGGTGCATGATCGGCCCTCGGAGGGCCGCGCATCCTGCCGCCAGCGTTGTCGGTGCAACAGCCGTGCTGCCGCTCCGAACCGCGAGCTGGGGGGCTCCCTTTGTTGGTTTCTCTCGGGCTGACCGAGCGCTCGGACGCGCTCTACCGGCTCATCCTCAAACGGCCGGATCTCGCCGTCGGTGCCGCCGCCGCCGAACTGGGCCGGCCGGAGGACGACGTACGCGGCGACCTGGAGGAGCTGACCCGGCTGTCGCTGCTGGCGCCCTCCTGGCGCAGTGACGGACGGCTGCGCGTGGTCAACCCGAAGGCGGCCCTGGACTCGCTGCTCGCGCACCAGCAGGCGGAGATCGCCCAGCGGCACCGGGCGCTCGCCGAGAGCCAGGCCGCGGCGAGTGCGCTGCTGTCGCAGTACGCCGAGCTGCATCCGGCGCCGCCCGCGCACGAGGCGGAGCGGTTCCTGGGGGTCGAGGCCGTGCGGGCCAAGCTGAGCGAGGTGTCGTCCCGCACCCGCCGCGAGTCGATCAGCTTCCACCCCGGAGGGCCCGTGCCCGCGGCCCAGTTCAGGGCCAGCGAGCCGATCACCGAGGAGCTCATCGCGCGCGGCGTGAAGATCCGCACCGTCTACCAGGACGCCATCCGCAACGACCCGGCCAGCCTGGAGCACGCGCGCTGGCTGACCGAACGGGGCGGCGAGGTGAGGACGGTGCCGTCGCTGCCGATGCGGATGGTCATCGCCGACCGGGAGTTCGCGCTGCTGCCGATCGACCCCGCGGACAGCGCGCTGGGCGCGGTGCTGCTGCGGGAGCCGGGGGCCGTCGCCGCGTTCTGCGCCCTGTTCGACTCGGTGTGGGAGACGGCGCTGCCGTTCGGGGAGCCTCCGCGGCGGAGCCTGGACGATCCGGGCTCGCAGCCGCGCGAACTGCTGCGGCTGCTGGCGCAGGGCTACACCGACGAGGCCGCCGCCCGCCGGCTGGGGATCTCCCTGCGCAGCGAGCGGCGGCTGATCTCCGAGTTGATGGAGAGGCTGGACGCGCACAGCCGGTTCCAGCTGGGGCAGCGGGCCGTCGAGCAGGGGCTGCTCTGACGTCCGGCGCCCGCCCGGCGCGTCAGCAGCCGCAGGCGGCGCCTTCGGCGGCGGGGGCGGTCAGCGGGTCGGGGGCGGAGCGGCGCAGCCCGGCGGAGTCCTCGACGGGGAAGCCCTCGCGGGACCAGTACTCGTAGCCGCCGAGCATCTCCTTGACCCGGTAGCCGGCGGTGGCGAAGGCGTGGGCGGCGCGGGTCGCGCCGTTGCAGCCGGGGCCCCAGCAGTAGGTGACGACGGTGCTGCCGGGCGGTACGGCGTCGGCGGCGCGGGCCGGGATCTCGTCGGTGGGCAGGTGCACGGCGCCGGGGATGCGGCCCTGGGCCCAGGCTTCGGCGCTGCGGCTGTCGACGAGGACGAAGCCGGGGGCGCCGGACTCGATGTCGGCGTGGACGTCGGCGACGTCGGCCTCGAAGGTGAAGCGGCGGTGGAAGTGGGCGGCCGCGGCCGCCGGGTCGGCGGGCGGTACGCGCAGCACCTTGGAGGCGGTGGCGGGTGAGGTCTGCGGGGCGGTGGTCATGCGGTGTGCTCCTTGGGACGGGGGCGGCGCAGGGCCGCCACGGCGATGAGGCAGTACAGGGCCGCGGTAGCGGCACCGGGGCCGGCGAGCAGAAAGGCGGCGGGCAGGCCGGCGGCGGTGCCGCCGGCGAGGAAGGCGAGGGCGAGGGCGGCGGCGGCGAGGACGCCGCCGCGGCGGGAGCGGCTACCGCCGAGCTCGGTCCAACGGGCGGCGGCGGCACGGAGGTTGGTCCCGCAGTACGACCAGCACAGCCCGGCCGCGGCCGCACCGAGGAAGGCTGCCGCGACGGGATGCGGCTCCGGCGCGGACGGGCCGGGCGGGGCGGTCAGTACGGCGTACAGGGCAGCGGCGGCGGCCAGCCCGAGCAGGGCGCCGACCAGCACCCGGGGGCGGGCCGCGGACGGCACGGCCCCTTCGAGCCCGACCCAGCCGAACAGCAGCGGCACGGCCGCCGCGGCGGCCCACCACCCGGTGGCGCCGGAACCGGGCAACGGCCCGCCGAAGCCCCACCAGGCCGCGGCCACCGCGGCGACGGCGGCGAGCCGCAGCCGCCGGGCGGCGGGCGAGGGGCCCCGCGGACCGAGCCAGGCGCGGCAGGCGGCCGCGGCCAGCACGGCGGCGGCCACCACGTGGGCCCGCCGGCCGGAGTCGCCGCCCGGGGCGAGCGCTGCCGCGGCGTAGCCGCCCGCCGCGAGGGCGACGGCCGCCTGGCCGGTGGCGAAGCCGCCGAAGTACAGCGCGGTGGCCGCGCGGACCGCGCGCGGGCCGAGCCGGTCCCGGACGAACGCGGTCGGCCCGCGGCGGTCCGTGCCGCCCGCGGCGGCGACGAGCAGGCACCAGCAGGCGAGCGCGGCGGCCACCGCCGCCACGGTCCCGGCGGGCACCGGCCCGAGGACCCCCGGCAGCACCAGCAGCCCTGCCCCCAGCACCCCGAGC
>NZ_RPSE01000023.1:0-39740 GCF_003949955.1 Streptomyces sp. WAC05292 | reverse complement strand
GCGGCCCGCCCGTCCTGCGTGCAGCCGCCGCCGATCGTGGCGGCCGGGCCTCCGCCTTCGGGCGGGCCGGGGGGCGGGGCGCGGGGTTCGGGCACCGCGCCTCCCCGGGCGGGGGGGCGGAGTGGCACGCGGCCCTCAGCCTCCCGCCCCCAGGTCAGCTCGAAGTCGGTGGCCAGGCCGACAGGATGGTCGGTGATTGCACGCAGAACGGTCGAGCCGCTGTGGACGGGGCCGGGGTGGTCCGGGAAGAGGCGGCCGCGGATGCTGCTGCCGATGCCGTCGGCGGCGATCACCAGGTCGGCGTACAGAGGGGTGTCCCCGCAGTCGACCCGAACCGTGTCGGGGGCGGTCTGTTCGACCGAGGCCGCCTGGACGCCGGTCAGCAGCGCCTCTGCGGGCAGGGCGGCGCGCAGCAGGCGGTGCAGGGCGGAACGGGGAATGCCCACGATGGGCGCGCCGACCGCCTTCTCCAGGGCCGACCCGTTTATCCGGGACAGCCAGCGGCCCCCGGGGGTGCGGGTGCCGCCGGTGTACTGGCCGCGGGAGGCGGCCCGTACTGCCTGGCCGACGCCGATCTCGTCCAGAGCGCGCAGGCCGTTGGCGGCGAGGGAGATGCCGGCGCCGGCGTCCTCGAGGATGGCCGTGCGTTCGACGACGGTGACGTCCCATCCGATGCGGCGCAGGCCGATCGCGGCGGCGAGCCCGCCGATGCCTCCTCCGACCACCACTGCCGTGCCGCCCACGTCGCACCCTCCCGTCCTTCTACATCTGTAGAAGAGGAGCCTATCGGAGCATCTACAGGTGTAGAAAGGAAGTATGGCTTCCACGGTTTCGGACCGGCGCACGGTTCTTGCGGACTCGGCCGTCGACGTGCTCGCCGAGGAGGGGATCCGCGGCCTGACACACCGGGCCGTCGACCGCAGGGCCGGAATGCCGCCCGGGACGACATCGGCGTACTTCCGAACCCGGGCGGCCCTGCTCACGGCGCTCGTCACGCGCCTGGTCCGGCTCGACCAGGCGGAACTGCAGGCCACGGCCGAGGGACTTCCGCCGCTGCGCACCGTCGAGGACTTGGTGGGCGGCATGGCGCTGCTCGCCCGGCTGCGGCTCAGCGGTGAGGGCCGCCGCCGCTCGCTCGCGCGGTACGCCTGCGCCGTCGAGAGCGTGCGCGATCCGGAGCTGCGCGAGATTCTCACGCCGCGCGACAACGCCGGCCGCGAGGCCGTCCGGCAGTTCCTCGCCGCGCAGGGCGTCGGGGACGTCGAAGACCGCACGCACACGCTGCTGACCTGCCTCGACGGGCTCGTCTTCGACGCGCTGGTCAACGGCGGTGACGTGCGGCGCGAGGCCCTGGAGGGCCTGGTCGCCGCCGCGCTGCGTTAGAGCGCGGCGCCGGCCGGCCCGCTCCGGCGCCGCCACAGGCTGACGCTCCACACGTCTCCGTGTCCCGCGTGAGCGCCCCTCTCCTCCTCGGCGTCGTCCACGACGAGCACGGAGACGCCGGACGCCTCCGCCCGGTACTCACGGAATCCGCCCTGGTCGGTGAGGGTGAGCGCCGGGGCCTGCGGGATGCGGGAGAGGGCCGCCCGTACGTCGGCCCAGGCGGTGTACCGGGTGAACGCGACCCCCGTACCGGCGGCCCACCGCGCCGCCTGCCCGGGGGCGCCGGCGAGGCGGTGGAGCTCGAAGGAACCGCCGGACGCCACCCACTCGTCCCCCGGGTTGAAGTACACCTCCACGAAGCCGTAGTCGCGGCGCAGCGAGGCGCCGTCCTCGCCGACGACGTCGACGCGGCGGTGCGGCAGGGCCCGGTCCACCTCGGCGAGGGTGGAGCCGATGCCGATGCCGTGCAGGCGGCCGGTCGCGATGAGGGAGGCCAGGAACGCGGTGCCGGTCACGGCCGGTCCTGCCGTCTTTCGGGGGAACGCGCCCCTGGTCACTGCTGCTCCCCCTCCGGCCGATCCGCCTCGCGGCCGCTGCTGGGCGGCGTCGCCCGACGATCCGGGCCGGCTCCCTTCACCTCGCGGAACCCGAGTGCCTCCATCGCGGCGGCGGAGATGCGCAGCAGCTGTTCGCGGTCCGGAGGGGGTACGGAGAACCCGTTGCCGGCGGCGAAGGAGACGAACGCCGCCGGGAGTTCCAGGTTGTAGGCGTCCACGTACCGGGCCAGGTCGACGCGCCACACGAAGCGGCCGTCGGACAGCAGCGAGGACCCGCCGGGCACCGAGAACCGCCCCTCGAGGGCGTCCCGCGTCGTCTCCGTGACGTCGAGAACCGGATGGCCCGACCCCAGGTACCCCGCGACCTCCGCCTTCGGGTACGCGGCCCCGCTCCTCACGTGGTCCCGCAGGGAGCTGCGGAAGACGTCCCGCGGCGCGGACTGCATCTCGCGGTGGAAGCCGATCAGTTCCACACCGGCCGCCCTTCGGCCGGGCTCCTGCGGGTCAGGAGAAGACGCCGATCAGGAGTTGGACGGTGAACACGGCGACCAGGCAGAAGCCGACGGCGGCGAGGAGCCATTGGGCTGCGCCGCGGGGGCTGTCGAAGCGGGTGAAGTAGCCGCCGAGGCCGGCGAGGCCGAGGAGGGCGCCGCCCCAGAAGATCGGGCCCTCGTGCCATTTCGCCAGTACGGCTGTGGCCGCCAGCAGGAGGGCCAGTGCGATCAGCCGGCCGCGTGTGGTGACAGTGTGCGTTCCATCCCCCGAGTGAGTCATGGTCGAATCCTAGTCGTGCAGGTCAACGTGGTTCCCGTGCCCGTGGTCCGCTGTTCCGCCTGCGTGCTGTTCCCCCGCCGGAGGCATGGGCGGGGTGTCCGGGCGGGTGGCCGCGCGCTGGGCGCCGAGGAGGTAGCCCGCCTGGAAGCGGCTCTTCACGCCGAGCCGGTCCATGATCTCGGCGATGTGGCGGCGGCAGGTGCGGACGGACATGCCCATGCGGGTGGCGATGGACTGGTCGGTCAGGCCCTCGCTCAGGAGCAGGGTGATGCGCTGCTTCAGCTGCTCGGAGATGTCCGCCACGTCCCGGTTGTTCCACTCCAGCGGGAACGGTGTGGCGCTGACCCACCACAGCTCGAAGGTGCTCAGGATGAAGTGGACCAGGTTCGGCTCGCGGACGATGATCGCGGCGCCCGGGTCGTCCTCCACTCCGATGACGGCGACTTTGCGGTCGAACACGAGCAACCGGACGAACCGGTCGTCGAGGGTCCGCACCTCGGCCCCGCGCTGGGAGACCCGCTCCACGTACTCGCGCGTGCCCTGGCTGAAACGGGCCGTGTGCTGGTAGAGGGTGCGCATGCTGACGCCCCGCTCCAGCATCGCCTCGTCCCGGGCGATGGCCTCCTGGAGCACCTCGGCCCTGCGCCCGCCGCCGGGCTGGGAGGTGAGCACCTCCGTCTCGCACCCGGCGGCGAGTTCGGCGATGGCCGCCCTCGTGGCGCTCAGCGCCGCGATGAACTCCACGCCTTCGCGGCCGCCTGCGGGGGCGGGCCGCTCCTCGTAGATGCGGCCGTACTCCTGCAACTGTCCGCGGAGAGTCTCGACGGCCGCGCGCTGCGCGCGGATGGCGCGCTCCATGGGGGCGATCACGCGGTCGGCGGCGGATTCGGGTTCCACGGCGACGTACGCGGAGGGCCGGCCGGTGTCTTCGCGCAGGAGGCCCAGGGTGGTCAGTTCCGTGCAGGCCCGCTCGGCTTCGGCCGGGGGGATGCCGAGGTCGGCCGCGACGTCGTCCGAGGTGACGGAGGGCCGGCGCAGTGCGTGGCGGTAGGCGGCGCGCATGACGTCGGAGGGGTGTCCGGCGTCATGTGCGTCCGTTTGGTGTGGGTTCACGTAGATACATCCAGTGCTCATCATGCGGACATGCACGTTGATGATCCACCACTGGCAAAGATTCGGCCGAGATCGTTTGGAAGAGTGGTGGGCGTGCCAGGGGGCGCAGGGGGATTCCGGTGAGGTTTCCCCCCACGAACTGCTGTTAAGGAACGCAATGAGGCACTTCACCGCCGTTGTCCGGAACACCTGCGTGCTCGCCGCTGCCGCCGTCCTGATGGGCGCCGCCGGTGCGACGGCCGCCGGCCTCGTCCAGCCGGCCGCCGCGCAGGCGGCCGACGGCGTCTCCGACACCGGCTGGGGTGCCCCGCGCACCAAGGACCTGGCAGCACGCATCGACACCGGCTGGGGTGCCCCGGGCACCAGGAACCTGGCAGCACGCATCGACACCGGCTGGGGAGCGCCCGGGCGCGACGCCTGAGGCGGCGCCCGCCCGACGGGCCCCAGGAAGAGATCAGGAGCAACCATGAGCAACCCCTTCGAGGACGCCGACGGCACCTACCTCGTGCTGGTCAACTCCGAGAACCAGCACTCGCTGTGGCCGTCGTTCGTCACGGTGCCCGAGGGCTGGACCGCGGTCTTCGGGGAGGGCCGGCGCGAGGAGTGCCTGGCCTACATCGAGCAGAACTGGACCGACATGCGGCCCACCAGCCTCGTCGAGGCCATGGAGGGCCCGGCGGGTCGCTGACCGCGCTCCGCCGGATGCCGCCGCCGGCCCGCCGTACCCGGCTGCGGTGATCCGCCCGTCCGGCCCCTCCCCGGGGTCCGGCCGGGCGGGCCGCCGCAGGCCCCGCGCCGGTCCGGCCCCCTCCGCACGGTGAGCCGTGCAGCGGGCAGCGCCCGCACCGCCCACCGACCACCGCTCGCCCGCCCGCCTGCCGGGCGCAGAGCGGCGACCACCCTTGCCCGGGAGCCCTGCGGGGACCCGGAAGCGGGGGGAGGCCCCCTTCGCCTGCCCCTCGATCGTCCTTTTTCCGCGCGTTCGCGCCGTGTGCCTATCTCGTCGGGGGAACACCCTTGTCTTCTCACGCTGCCCTCCAGCTTCCGCAGGACCCACAGGAGCGGGTCGAACCGCAGGAATCGCCGCAGAACACCGCGGCCTGGCTGTCGCGGGTGTTCGCGGACACCCTGGGTCTGCCGGAGTTCGCGCCCGAGGCCGACTTCTTCGACCACGGCGGGGACTCCATCCTCGCGGCCCGGGCCGTGATGCGGATCCGTACGGGCGTGACCGGCGAGGTTCCGCTGGCCTGGCTGTTCGAGCAGCGCAGCCCCGCCCGGCTCGCGGCCGTCCTGCACGCCGGCGTCCGGGTGCACGGCGAGGCGGAAGCCGGACGATCCGGAGCCGTCACCGCGGCCGCCGGGGCCTCCGAGGCCGTACGGGGTGCCGCGCGGCCGCTGTCGCACGCCCAGGAGCGCCTGTGGCTGCTGCACCAGCTCGACCCGCAGTCCCCCGCCTACAACGAGCCGATGCTGTACCGGATCCACGGGGACCTCGACATCGCGGCGCTGCGGGCGGCGCTGCACCACCTGGCCTCCCGCCACGACGTGCTGCGCAGCTCGATGGCGCAGGCGGACGACCGTCCGGTGCAGCGGGCCGCGGAGTCGGCGGCCGTGGACCTGGCCGTCACCGACCTGCGGGACACCGAGGGCGGCGCGGAGGGCGCGGCCCGCGAGCGGATCCTCGCCGACGTGGCCACTCCCTTCGACCTGGCGGCCGGTCCGCTCTTCCGGGCGTCGCTGCTGCGCACCGCGGACCGTGAGGCGTACCTGCTGCTCACCTTCCACCACATCGTCACCGACGGCTGGTCCACCGGGGTGATCCTGGCGGACCTGGGCGCCGGATACGCGGCGGCCCGCGCGGGCCTGCCCGCCGCGGGCGAGCCCCTGGCCGTGCAGTACGCGGACTTCGCCGCCTGGCAGCGCGACTGGCTCGACGGCGGGACCGGCGAGCGCCAGCTGGCGTTCTGGGAGCGGGAGCTCGCGGGCGCCCCGGAGCTGACGGCGTTCCCCACCGACCGGCCGCGGCCGGCCGTGCACTCCTACGACGGCGGCCATGTGCGGTTCACGGTCTCCCCCGAGCTGGGCGGCCGTGTGGCGGAGGCGAGCCGGGACCACGGGGTGAGCGTCTACGTGACGATGCTCTCCGCGTTCCTGCTGACGCTGCACAAGTACACCGGCCAGCAGGACCTGGTGATCGGCACCCCGGTCGCCGGACGCCACCACCCGGGCCTCGACGGGCTCGTCGGCTTCTTCGTCAACACGGTGCCGTTCCGGGCCCGCCACCGCGCCGGGGACACCTTCCGCGAGTACGTCCGCGCCGTCGGCCGGACCTGCCTGGAGGTGCTGGACCACCAGGACGTGCCGTTCGAGCAGATCGTGCAGCGGCTCGGCCTGCAGGGCGTCAGCAGCCACTCCCCGCTCGTGCAGACCGTCTTCGCGTACCAGGACGACGAGGCGCAGGACCTGCCCCTGGAGGGGCTGCGGACCGAGGCGGTGCCGGTGGACGGCGCCACCTCGCGCTTCGACACGACCCTGTTCGTGACGCGGCGGCCCGGCGGGTCCTTCGACTGCGACCTGGAGTTCAGCACCGACCTGTACGACCGGGCGACCGCCGAGCGGCTGGTGGAGCACTTCCTCGGGCTGCTCGGGCAGGTCCTGGACGCACCGGACGGCGGCCTCGCCTCGTTCCGGCTGTGCACGCCGGCCGAGCTGGCGCAGTTGGACGCCTGGAACGCGACAGCCGCACCGTTCCCGGCCGACCGCTGCCTGCACGCGCTGGTCGAGGACCAGGCCGACGCCACTCCGGACGCCGAGGCCGTGGTCTTCGGGGACGAGCGGCTGACGTACGCCGAACTGGACGGGCGCGCCAACCGGCTGGCCCGCCACCTCATCGGTCTGGGCGTCCGCCCGGACGACGTCGTGGGCCTGTGCATGGACCGCTCCCCCGAGCTGGTGGTGGGCCTGCTGGCGATCCTCAAGGCGGGCGCCGGCTACCTGCCGCTCGACCCGGAGGCCCCGCGCAACCGGCTGACGCAGATCTCGGCCGACGCGCGGGCGGAGGTCTGCCTCACTCTCGGCCGCCAGGCAGGCTCCGCGCCCGAGGTGGCGCACGTCGTGCGGGTCGACGCCGACCGGGCGGGGTTCGCGGCCCTTCCGGGCGACCGGCCCGAGGTGGCCGTGCACCCGCGGAACCTGGTGTCCGTCTACTACACCTCCGGCTCGACCGGCGCCCCGAAGGGCGTGGCCAGCACCCACGAGGGCTGGGTCAACCGCATGGTGTGGATGCAGAAGCAGCACGCCCTGCGGCCCGGCGAGACGGTGCTCCACAAGACGACGCTGACCTTCGACGACTCGGCGCTGGAGCTGTTCTGGCCGCTCATGTACGGCGGTCGGATCGCGCTGATCGAGCCGGGTCTGCACCGCGACCCGCAGGCGGTGCTGGAGGCGGCCAAGCGCTACCGGACGGTGCTGCTGCAGACCGTGCCCAGCATGCTGAACCTGCTGATGGAGGCCGTCACCCCCGAGGACCGGATCGCTCTCGGGGCGCTGCGCAACACGGTGTCCAGCGGTGAGGCGCTCACCCCGGCGGCGGTGCGCCGGTTCGCCGAGACGATGCCGGGCGCGCTGCACAACACGTGGGGGGCGACGGAGGTGTCCATCGACTCCACCATCCGCACCTGCGGGGCGGCGGACGCGGAGGACACCGGCGCGGTGAGCGTCGGGGCGCCGTTCGACAACAACACGGTGCACGTGCTGGACGCCGCTTTCAACGAGCTGCCCGTCGGCGTCACCGGAGACCTCTACATCGGCGGCCTCGGCCTGGCCCGCGGCTACCTGAACGACCCGGCGAAGACGGCGCAGGCGTTCGTCGCGAGCCCCTTCGGCGCCGGGGAGCGGCTGTACCGCACGGGTGACCAGGGGTACCTGCGGGCGGACGGCTCGATCAAGTTCGTCGGCCGCAACGACCACCAGATCAAGATCCGCGGCATGCGGGTGGAGCTGGGCGAGATCGAGTCGGTGCTCCGCGACCACGAGCTGGTCCGGGACGCCGTCGTCGTGGCCTCGCGCGGGGCGTCCGGCTACCGGCTGGCGGCCTACGTCACGCCGCTCGACCCTGCCGCGGCGCCCGAACAGGACGCGCTGCGCCGGCACATGGCGGCCTGGCTGCCCGAGCACATGCGGCCGCCGTTCCTGCTGGTGATGGAACGGCTGCCGCTCAACGCCAACGGCAAGATCGACCGGCACCGGCTGCCCGACCCGGTGCAGGCGGCCGGCGGCGCCGCGGGCGGGCGGGCGCCGCTGGAGGGGCCCGTGCAGCGGGCCGTCGCCGAGATCTGGTGCGAGGTGCTGGAGCTCGACGCGGTGGGCCCGGACGACAACTTCTTCGAGCTGGGCGGCCACTCGCTGATCGCCTCCAAGGTGACCGGCCGGCTCCGTTCCCGTTTCGGGCTGGAGCTGCCGCTGCGAACGGTGTTCGCCGCGCCGGGCCTGCGGGACTTCGCCGACGAGGTGGACCAGCACCTCCGGTCGCGGATCAGCGGGATGAGCGTGGACGAGATGCAGGCACTGCTGGCGCTGCTGCGCTGAGCCGTACGGCGACGACAACGACGAGAGCGGACGGGGGCCGGCGGCCCCCGGGCCGCCCGCACCAAGGGATGGGGACTTCGTGAACACCGGACTGCCCGGCGCAGCCGAAGAGGGACTCGCAGAGGAGATCTACGAGTTCCGCGCCTCTCGGGCGCAGCACCGCATGTACTTCCTGCAGCAGCTCGCGGGCGACGCGCCCACGTACCACATGCCGCTCTTCCACCGGCTGCGGGGCGCCGTGGACGGCGGGGCGCTGCGCGAGGCGGCGCGCGTGCTGGTCGAGCGGCACGAGGCGCTGCGGACCCGGTTCGCGGTCCAGGACGGCGAGCTGCTCCAGCTCGTCGCCCGGGAGGCCGCCTTCGAGTGGGCGGAGACGGACGTGGCGGCCGCGGCCGCCCGGTTCGGGCGCGCACCGCAGGACACCGACGGTGTCGTCCGGGAGTGGGTGCGGGCGGAGGAGGCGAGGCCGTTCGACCTCGCGCGGGGCCCGCTCTTCCGGGTCGCGCTGCTGCGCGTGGCGGCGGAGGAGTCGGTGCTGCTGGTGGGGATGCACCACATCGTCTCCGACGGCTGGTCGTGCGAGATCCTCTTCCGCGAGCTGGCCGAGGTGTACGAGGCGCTGGTGTCCGGTGCGGGCGCCGCGCTGCCGGAGGTGGAGTTCCAGTACGCGGACTACTCCTGCTGGCAGGAGGAGTGGCTCGACAGCCCGGCCGCCGCGCGGCAGCGCGCGTACTGGGAGCAGCGGCTGGCCGGCGACCTGCCGGTCATGCGGCTGCCGGTGACCCGGCCGCGCGGTGCTGCGGCGGCCGAGCGGCGCGGGGCGTCGCTGGCCTTCCCGCTGCCCGCGGCGGCCGAGCGGCTGCGGGAGCTGTGCGGTGGTGCGGACGCGACGTTCTTCCACGGGCTGCTGGCGGTCTTCGACCTGCTGCTGAACCGCTACACGGGGCTCGACGACATCCTGGTGGGCACGCCGATCGCGAACCGGCAGCGGGCCGAGTTCGCGTCCGCGGTGGGACTGTTCGTCAACACGACGGTGCTGCGGACCGACCTGTCGGGGGACCCGACGTTCCGGGAGCTGCTGCTGCGGGTCCGCGACGGCGTCCTGGAGGCGCAGGAGCACCAGGACATGCCGTTCGAGGAGCTCGTCCGGATGAAGAATCCGGACCGGGACGCCGAGTCGTCGCCCGTCTTCCAGGTGATGTTCGGCATGAACGAGGTCGGCGACCAGGTGTTGCGCTTCGCCGGGATCGAGGGCGAGCCGCTGGTGACGGACTCCGGCACGGCCAAGTTCGACCTGTCCCTGGACGTGGCGGACACCGCGGACGGTGCGACGGGGGTCTTCGAGTACCGCGGCGACCTGTTCGAGGCGTCCGTCGTGGACGGCCTGGCCCGCCACTACGCGCGGCTGGTCGAGGCCGTCGTCGCGGAGCCGGACGTCCCGGTGTCGGCGCTGCGGATGCTGTCCGAGGAGGAGTGCGCCGTGCTGGCGCCCGCGCCCGCCGCGTCCGCGGCGCCGGCGCCGGCCTCCGGGCTGCGGCCGGTGCACGAGCTGTTCGCCGAGTGGGCCGCCCGCACGCCGGACGCCGTGGCACTGGTCGACGGCGGGCTGCGCCTCGGCTACGGAGACCTGGACCGGCGGGCCAACCGGCTCGCGCACCGCCTGCGCGGGCTCGGCGTGGGCCCCGGTGTGATGGTCGGGCTGAGCATGGAGCGGTGCGCGGACCTGGTGGTGGCGCTGCTCGCCGTGCTGAAGGCGGGCGGGGCGTACGTGCCGCTGGACCCGGCGTACCCGGTGGACCGGCTCCGCCTCATGGTCGAGGACTCCGGGCTGCGGACGATCGTGACCGGCGGGGCGGTGCCGCGCTGGTGGGCCGATCCGGCCGGGGAGGGCGCTGCCTTCGACGAGACGGTGGTCGACGTGACCGCCGACCGGGAACTGCTGGAGGCGTACCCGGACACGCCGGTCGCCGCCGGTGCGGGCCCGGACGACCTCGCGTACGTCATCTACACCTCCGGTTCGACCGGCCGCCCCAAGGGCGTGCTGATCCCGCACCGCAACATCAGCCGCCTGTTCACCTCCACCGACCACTGGTTCGGCTTCGGCCCCGGCGACGTGTGGACCCTGTTCCACTCCTACGCGTTCGACTTCTCCGTGTGGGAGCTGTGGGGCGCCCTCGCGTACGGCGGCCGGCTGGTCGTCGTCCCGTACGAGACGAGCCGGGAGCCCGCGGCCTTCCTGCGGCTGCTGCGCGAGCAGCGGGTCACCGTGCTCAACCAGACGCCGTCGGCGTTCCACCAGCTGATGCGGGCCGACGAGGCCGCCGGCGGCGACCCGTCGGAACTGGCCCTGCGCTACGTCGTCTTCGGCGGCGAGGCCCTGGAGCCGGCGTCGCTGCGCGGCTGGTTCGAGCGGCACGGGGACGCCTGCCCGCAGCTGGTGAACATGTACGGCATCACCGAGACGACCGTGCACGTCACGCACCGCCCGATCACCCTGAAGGACCTGGAGGCAGGCAGCGGCAGCGTCATCGGCGAGCCGATCCCCGACCTGCACCTGTACGTCCTGGACCCGCAGGGCCGGCCCGTGCCCGCGGGTGTGCTGGGCGAGCTGTACGTGGGCGGCGCGGGACTGGCGGACGGGTACCTGAACCGGCCGGAGCTGACCGCGGAGCGGTTTGTCCGGCACCCGTTCTCGGCCGATCCGGGCGAGCGGCTCTACCGCACCGGCGACCTGGCGCGCCGGCTGCCCGACGGTGACCTGGAGTACTGCGGCCGCACCGACGCGCAGATCCAGCTGCGCGGCTTCCGGATCGAGCTGGGCGAGATCGAGGCGGCTCTGGTCGGCCACGAGCTGGTCCACGAGTCGGTGGTGCTGGTGCACACCGACGCCGAGGGGCACGCCCGGCTCGCCGCCTACGTCACCCCGCGGACCGGGGCGGACCCCCGGGCGCTGGACGGCGAGGAGCTGCGGGCGCACGCCGGCCGGCGGCTGCCCGTCCACATGGTGCCGGCGTCGTTCACGGTGCTGCCGGAGTTCCCGCTCACCGCGAACGGCAAGGTGGACCGCAAGCGGCTGCCCGCGCCGCAGGCCGCCCGGACCGGCTCGGGCCGCGCCTACGCGGCTCCGTCCACGCCCGCCGAGGAGGCGCTGGCGCAGGTGTGGGCCCGCGTGCTGGACGTGGAGCGGGTGGGTGTCGACGACAACTACTTCGCGCTGGGCGGCGACTCCATCCGCAGCATCCGGCTGCTGGCCCTGGCGGGCGAGGCCGGTCTGCGGATCGGGTTCCAGGACCTGATGGCCCACCAGACGATCCGTGCGCTGGCGGCGGCCACCGCCGCGGGCGGCGCGGACGGCACGGGAGGCGCCGCCGCGCCGGCCGCGCACCCGCCGTTCTCGCTGCTGGACCCGGCCGACCGGGCGCAGCTGCCGGACGGCCTGGACGACGCGTACCCGATGACCCGGCTCCAGCAGGGCATGCTGTTCCACGGCGATCTGGCGGGGGCGGGCGGCGAGTACCACAACGTCTCGACGTACCGGATCAAGGCCGGCTACAGCGAGGACGCCTGGCGGGAGGCGGTGGCGGGGCTGCTGGCCCGGCACGAGATCCTGCGCACGTCCTTCGACGTGAGCGGCTTCCGGGAGCCGCTCCAGCTGGTCCACGCGGACGTCGCCCCGCCGGTCGCCTTCGAGGACCTGAGCGGTCTGACGCCCGACGCGGCGGATGCCGCGGCGGAGCGCCGCTGGGAGCTGGAGAACGCCGGGCGCTTCGACTGGCGCACGGCCCCGCTGATCCGCTTCCACGTGCAGCGGCGGCCCGACGACACCGTGCAGCTGTACATCACCGAGCACCACGCGATCCTGGACGGCTGGAGCGAGCGCTCCCTGTACGCCGAGCTGCTGCTGCGCTACGGCCGCGCGCTGTCCGGCGCGCAGGCGCCGTCCGCGGCTCCGCTGCGGTCGCGTTTCTCCTCGTACGTGGCGCTGGAGCGGGCGGCGGTGGAGGACGAGGACAGCCGCCGGTTCTGGGCCGGGCAGTTGGAGGGCGCCACCCTCACCCGCCTGCCCCGGGGCGCCGTGGCCGCCGGGCGGCCGCAGGACGAGGCGGCCGCGGTCATGGAGTTCACCGAGCGGGCGCTGCCCGATGCGGTGCTGGAGGGGCTGACCGCGCTCGCCCGGGAGCTGGGCGTGCCGCTGCGGACGGTGCTCCTCGCGGCGCACCTGCGGGTGATGGGCCTGCTGACCGGCACGGACGACCCGGTGACGGGGGCCGTGTACAACGGGCGGGGCGAGGAGGCGGACGGCGATCTGGCGCTGGGCGTCTTCCTGAACACGCTGCCGGTGCGCGGCCGGCTGGCGGGCGGCAGCTGGTCGGACCTGGTGCGCGGGACTGCGGCGCTGGACCTGGAGATCCTGCGGCACCGCCGCTACCCGCTGGCGGAGATCATCCGGTGCACGGGTGTGTCCGAGCCGTTCGAGTCCTTCTTCAACTACACCCACTTCCACGTCGAGCGGCAGCTGGACGGGCAGTCGGAGGTGGAGGTCCTCGACGCGCGGGGCGTCGCGCACACCAACTTCCCCTTCGGCGCGGAGTTCTACCGGGACGCGGTGCACGGGGGGCTCGGCCTGGGGCTGCGCTGGGACGCGGCCCGGTTCGACGCCGCGCAGATCGAGCTGTTCCACGGCCACTACGCCGCCGCGCTCACCGCCATGGCCACCGACCCGGAGGGCCGGTACGAGACCGCCGACCTGCTGTCCGCGCAGGAGCACCGGCTGTTCGCGGAGTGGAACGGCACGGCCCGGCACTACGACCGGACGCACGTGCTGCACGCGCTGGTCGAGGAGCAGGCCCGGCGCACCCCCGACGCCCCGGCCGTCCGGTTCGGCGGCCGCTCGCTGACGTACCGCGAGCTGGACGAGCGGGCGGAGCGGCTGGCGGGCCTGCTGCGGGCGCGCGGCGCCCGGCCGGGCGGGTTCGTGGCGGTGCTGCTGGAGCGCTCGCCGGAGCTGCCGGTCTGCCTGCTCGCGGTGCTGAAGTCGGGTGCCGCGTACGTCCCGCTCGACCCTGACCACCCGGAGCAGCGGCTGCGCGGGATCCTGGCGGATGCCGGCATCCCCTTGGTGCTCACGCTTCCGCGGTGGGAGGCGAAGGTCTCCGGGCCGGGCACGGTCGTGGTGCACCCGGACGCCGCGGAGGCCGGGGCCGCCTTCGCGGAGGCCGGCGCGGGCGGGGAGGCCTCCGGGGCCGCCGGGCCCGGGGACGCCGCGTACATGATCTTCACCTCGGGGTCGACGGGGACGCCGAAGGGCGTCGTCGTCTCCCACCGGGCCATCGTGAACCGGCTGCTGTGGGTGCAGGATGAGTACGGCCTGCGGCCCGGCGAGCCGGTGCTGCAGAAGACGCCGGCGACCTTCGACGTCTCCGTGTGGGAGTTCTTCTGGCCGCTGCTGACCGGTGCCGTCATGGTGCTGGCGGCTCCGGGCGGGCACCGCGACCCGGCGTACCTGGCGGAGCTGATCGGCGCCGAGCGGATCACGACGGTGCACTTCGTGCCGTCGATGCTGCAGGCGTTCGTCGAGGAGCCGTCCGCCGCGGCGTGCACGAGCCTGACGCGCGTGGTGTGCAGCGGCGAGGCCCTCCCCCACGACCTCCAGCAGCGCTTCCTGTCCCGCTTCACCGCGGAGCTGCACAACCTCTACGGGCCCACCGAGGCCGCCGTGGACGTCACGTACTGGCGGTGCGCGGACGACGGCAGCGGCGTGGTCCCCATCGGGCGGCCGGTCGCCAACACCGGGCTGTACGTGCTGGACCGGCACGGCATGCCGGTGCCGCGCGGGGTGACGGGCGAGCTGTACCTGGGCGGCGTCCAGCTGGCCGAGGGCTACCACCGGCGGCCGGACCTGACCGACCGGGCCTTCGTCCGGCACACCGACCGCGCCGGGGTGGTGCGCAGGCTCTACCGGACCGGGGACCTCGTACGGCACCTGCCGGACGGAGCGCTGGAGTACCGGGGCCGCACCGACGCGCAGATCAAGCTCCGCGGGTTCCGGATCGAGCTCGGGGAGATCGAGGCGGTCCTGTCGGGCCACCCGGACGTCGCCGAGTGCGCGGTGCTGCTGCGCGGGGACCGGCTCGCGGCCTATGTGGTCATGCGGGCGGGCGCCGCGGGCACGGCCGATCCGGCGGTGCTCTCGGCGTACGCCGCGGACGCGCTGCCCGCGTACATGGTGCCGTCGTCGTGGACGGAGATGGCCGTGATGCCGCTGACGGGCAGCGGCAAGCTGGACCGCAAGGCCCTGCCGGCGCCGGCCGAGGGGGCGCTCGCCCGCTCCGCCGCGGCCGTCGGCCCGCGCGACGGCCGGGAGGCGCGGCTGCTGGAACTCTGGAGCGACCTGCTCGGCGCGGACGGCCTGGGTGTCGAGGACGACTTCTTCGCGGCGGGCGGCCATTCGCTGCTGGCGCTGCGGCTCGTCTCCCGCATCAACGCGGCGTTCGGACTGCGGCTGGGCGTCTCGGCGGTGCTGGCGCACCCGACGGTGGCCCGGCAGGCGGAGCTGGTCCGCGGCGGCGGCGAAGCCGCCCGGCCCGGAGCGGCGGTGCCCCTGCGGGCCGCCGGCACCCGGAACCCGCTCTTCCTGGTGCACCCCGCGGGCGGCAGCGTGCTGTGCTACCGCGAGCTGGCGGCGGCCCTGGGCGCGGACCAGCCCGTGTACGGGCTCGCCGCGGCGGGGCTCGACGCCGGGGCCACGCCCGCGCAGACCGTCGAGGAGATGGCCGAGGCCTACCTGCGCGCCGTCCGGGAGGTCCGGCCCGCGGGCCCGTACCGCCTGGCCGGCTGGTCGTTCGGCGGGCTCGTCGCGCACGAGATGGCGGTCCGGCTGGCCGCCGCCGGCGAGCGGGTGGAACTGCTCGCGCTGGTGGACAGCGGCCACCCCGACGGCAGCCGCGTGCCGGGCACGGAGGCGGAGGTGCTCCTGCACTTCCTGGAGGACCTGCTGGCCTCCTCCGGGGGCGCGGAGGTGCCGCCGGAGACGGCCGCCGCGCTGGCCTCGGCGGTCGCGGGCGGCGGGGCCGGCGAGGGCCTGCGGCTGATCCGCGAAGAACTGCGCCGGGCGGACCCCGGCGGGGCACCGCAACCGGACGACCTGGCCCGCCACCACGCGGTGTTCCGGGCGAACCTGCGGGCCGCGGCCGCGTACCGGCCCCCCGTCTTCCCCGGAGCGGTGCGCCTCTACCGCAGCACCGACGGCATCCGGGCCGGCTTCACCGAGGCGTGGGGGCGGACGGCCGGATCCGGCCTGACGGTACGCGACCTCGACACCGACCACTACGGGATCGTGCGCGGCGCGCACGCCCAGGAGATAGCGAGAGACATGTACGACAACACCCAGGAAGGGCCCCGACCGTGACCGACAGGAGAACCACCCTGTGGCGGCACACCGACTTCCGCAACCTGTGGCTCGGGCTGACCGCGTCCCTGTTCGGCTCCAAGGTCACCGCCGTGGCGCTTCCGCTGATCGCCGCCGTCTCCCTGGAGGCCACGCCGTTCGAGATGGGCGTCCTGGTGGCGGCGGAGGGCCTGCCGTACCTGTTCATCAGCCTGTTCGCCGGGGTGTGGCTGGACCGCAGTGCGAAGCGGCCCATCCTCATCCTCACCGACCTGGTGCGGGCGGCGCTGCTGCTGCTCCTGCCCGTCGGCTGGGCGGGCGGCTTCCTGTCCTTCCCGCTGCTGCTCGCGGTGTCGCTGGCCGTCGGCGCCTGCACGGTGGTCTCGGACATCGGCAGCGCCTCGTACCTGCCGCTGCTGATCGACCGCAAGGACCTCGTCGAGGGCAACAGCAAGCTGGAGCTGAGCAGCTCGGCGTCCGACATCGCGGGCAACGCGATGGGCGGCGGCCTGCTCCAGATGATCTCCGCTCCCTTCGCGGTGATCGTCAACTCGGTCACGTACCTGGTCTCCGCCGTCTTCACGGCGCTGATCCGGCACCGTGAGGCCAAGCCCGCGCCGGTCGCCCCCGAGGCGGACGGCGGGCCGGTGGTGAAGCCGAACATGTGGCGGGAGATCGCCGAGGGCGCGCAGCCGGTGCTGCGGAACCCGGTGGTGCGGACCCTGGTGACCGCCACCCTCGTCTTCAACCTCTTCACGCTGGTGATCGAGCCGGTGTTCCTGATCTTCGTCACGCGCACGCTGGGCGTGGAGCCCTTCTACATCGGCCTGATCTTCGCCTCGGCCGGGGCCGGCGCCCTGGTCGGCGCCCTGGTCGCCGAGCGGGCGAGCCGGCTGCTGGGCCTCGGGCGGGCGATGGTCGTCTCGCTGGGCATCGCGGGTCTCGCGGCCCTGCTGATCCCGCTGGCCACGCAGCTGCCGAAGACGGAGGCCTCGCTGCTCATCGTGGTCATGCACTTCGTCGACTCGGCCATGATCATCATCTACAACGTCAACCAGCGCAGCCTGCGGTCCGCGGTCACCCCGGACCACCTCCAGGGCCGGATGAACGCCACCATCCGGATGGCCGTGATGGGCGTGACCCCGGTCGGCGCCCTGGCCGGCGGCTTCCTCGGCGGTGCCATCGGCACCCAGCAGACCCTGGTGCTCGGCGCGATCGGCGTCCTGCTCTCCGGTGTCGTGATCCTTCTGTCCGGTGTCCGGTCGGTGCGGGAGATCCCCGACGCCGAACCCGTAGCGGTGTGAGGCGGTACAGCATGAACAACACACTCTCGGGCCGCATATCCAGCGGCCCCAGCGCCCTCCTGCGGGACGAGCTGCTCGACCCGCAGTTCGCCTACGAGGCCGAGCACCTGCTCCCGTACTACGTGCAGATCGAGCGGACCCTCGTCGCCGAGTACGCGCGGATGCGGCTGATCTCCCCCGAGCAGGCGCACGAGCTGGACGAGCTGCTCCGCAGCGCCACCCGCGAGGTCATCACGGGACAGCAGCAGGCGAACATGTCCGACATCGCGTTCGCGCTGGAGCGCCACGTGGAGAGCGGCCTGTCCGCGCCGGTGCCGGCCTGGCACCTGGACCGCAGCCGCAACGACCTCCAGGCCTGCGCCCAGCTGATGTTCGCCCGCAACCGGCTGATCGGGGCGGCGCGCTCCCTGCTGGACTTCCAGGCGGCCGCGCGGGAGCTGGCCGCGGCGACGGTGGACCTGCCGATGCCCGGCTACACCCACCACCAGGCCGCCCAGATCATCACGCCGGGCTTCTACCTGGCGGCGGTCTCCGAGCACGTGCAGCACACGCTGCGCCGGCTGCTGGCCACGTACGACGGCATCGACGCCTGCCCGCTGGGCGCGGGCGCCATGTCCGGCCAGGAGCTGCCCTGGGACCGGGACCGGATGGCCTCGCTGCTCGGGTTCCGGCGGGCGCAGCCGAACGCGCTGATGTCGGTGGCCTCCCGCGGCTGGGCCCTGGAGATCACCGCCGAGTTCGGGGTGCTGGGCGTGGCGCTGAGCCGGTTCGCCACGGACCTGCTCGCCTGGGGCAGCAGCGAGTACGGGTTCATCGACCTGCCCGACGAGCTGTCCGGCATCTCCTCGGCGATGCCGCAGAAGAAGAACTTCCCGATCCTGGAGCGCATCCGGGGCCGCAGCTCGCACCTGTCGTCCTTCCACATCGACGTGACGCTGGGGCAGCGCAACACGCCGTACTCCAACACCGTCGAGGTGTCCAAGGAGGCGGGGGCGCACGTCTACCAGGCGTTCGAGGCGCTGCGCAGCACCACGCGGCTGTTCACGGAGGTGCTGCGGCACCTGTCCTTCCGGACCGACCGGATGGCCGAGGTGTGCGAGCGGGAGTTCCTGGGCGGCTTCGCCCTGGCCAACTCGCTGACGCTGCGCGAGGAGGTGCCTTGGCGGCGTGCGCAGGTGATCGCCGGCCGGTACATCGTGGCGGCGGTCGCGGCGGGCCGGAAGCCGGCCGAGGGCGACCCGGAGCTGCTGCGCCGGGCCGCACTGGAGGAGGGCCACGAACTGGCCGACCCGGCGGCCACGCTGGGCGACGCCTTCGACGTCGGCCAGGCCCTGCGCCGGATGCGGTCCAGCGGGTCGGCGCACCCGGACGCGGTGCGGACGGCGCTCGGGGCGCAGCAGGAGGAGCACGAGCGGCTCGTACAGGAGTGGGCGGAGAGGGCGGCGGCGACCGCCCGTACGACGGGGGAGGACGGCAATGGAAGCGCACGCGAGCCCCATGGCGGCTGAGATCGACATCTGCGGCACCGGTACGGCGTTCGGCACGTTCGGCGAGCTGCTCCAGGGTGTCCTGCCGGAGGGAGACCGGCATTTCATGGTGACGTTCCCGGTCGCGGGGTGGAGCCGGGCGGTCTTCCGCCACTCCCCCGGCCGGGAGGGGTTCACCGTCTGGCCGCCGCACAAGCGCAAGGCGGTGCGGATCGCCGAGCTGGCGCTGGCCGCGGCCGGGCGGACCGGCGGCGGTTCGCTGGAGCTGAGCAGCGAGCTGCCCGAGGGCAAGGGCATGGCGAGCTCGTCGGCGGACCTGGTGGCCACGGTCCGCGCGGTGGGTGCGGCGGTGGGCACGGCGTTCGGGGCGGCGGAGATCGAGTCCTTCATGCGGGAGATCGAGCCGACGGACGGGGTGATGTACGACCAGATCGTCGCCTACCACCACCGCGAGGCCGAACTCCGCGAGGGGCTGGGCATGCTGCCGCCGATGGTGATCGTCGGGTACGACGAGGGCGGCCAGGTCGACACCATCGCGCACAACCGGCAGTCGCGCCGGGTCGGCGAGGCCGAGAAGGCGGAGTACGCCCTCCTGCTGGACGAGCTGTGCGCGGCCGTCCGCGCCGGCGACCTGGCGGCGGTGGGCCGGGTCGCCACCCGCAGCGCGGAGCTCAACGCGGCCGCCCGGTCGCGCGGGAGCCTGCCCGAACTCCGGCGGATCTGTGCGGAGACGGGCGGGCTCGGGGTGGCCTGCGCCCACAGCGGCACGGTGCTCGGCATCCTCTACGCCGCCGACGACCCGGAGCTGGCCGTCAAGGTCGGGTCCGCGCTGGCGGCGTGCGCCGGCCTGCCGGGGACGACGGCGGTGCACCGGTCGCTGGGCCGCGGAGACGTCTGGAGCGCCAGCTCCATGGAAGTGACGGTGCGGGAGACCACCGTGCCGGCTCGCGGGGCGAGCACCGAATCTGCCTGGGGGGCATGAACATGATCTTCGAATCGATGAACGACGCGGTCGGAAACACGCCGCTGGTCCGGCTGGACGTGCCGGCCTCCGAGGGCACGCGGGTGTACGCCAAGCTCGAACTCGCCAACGCCTTCGGAATGAAGGACCGGGTGGCCCGGAACATCGTCACCGAGGCCCGCCGGCTGGGAGTGCTGCGGCCCGGCGCGCCGATCGTGGAGAGCTCCTCGGGCACCATGGCGCTCGGCGTCGCCCTGGTCGGGCGCTCGCTCGGGCACCCGGTGCACATCGTCACCGACCCGCGGACCGATCCGACGACCCTGGCGAAGCTGCGCGCCCTGGGCTGCGAGGTCCACGTCGTCGCCGCCATGGCGGACGGCGGCTGGCAGGGGGCGCGGCTCGACCGGCTGGCCGAGCTGATGCGCGAACTGCCGGGCGCCTTCTGGCCGCAGCAGTACAGCAACCCCGACAACCCCGGCGCCTACCGGGTGCTCGCCGCGGAACTGCTGGCCGACCTCGGCCCGCTCGACACCCTGGTCGGCGCGGTCGGCAGCGGCGGCTCGCTGTGCGGCACCGGCCGTGCCCTGCGGCGCAGCCTGCCCGGACTGCGGGTGGTCGGGGTGGACTCGGTCGGCAGCACGCTGTTCGACCAGCCGGACGTGCCCGGCCGGCTGCAGAGCGGACTGGGCAACAGCCTCCACCCGAACAACCTGGACCGCACCGCGATCGACGAGATCCACTGGCTGAACGACCGCGAGGCGTTCGCCGCCACCCGCGAACTGGCCCGGGAGCAGCAGATCTTCGCCGGCAACACCTCCGGCTCCGTCTACCGGGTGCTGCGCCACCTGGCCCTGACGGCCGAGCCGGGCAGCCGGATCGTCGGCATCTTCCCCGACCGCGGCGACCGCTACACCGAGACCGTCTACAGCGACGGGCACTGGGCGGCGCACCGGCTGGAGGAGCTCGCCTGCGCCGACGTCCCGGCCCCCGTGGAGTACGGCACCCCCGTCCGCTCCTGGTCCTCCGCCGACCTCGGCGGCCGGCCCGCCGGCCCCCGCCACCTGCTGTTCGTCGAGGCGAACACCAGCGGCACCGGCGTCCAGGCGCTGAGCACCGCGGCCGGGCTGGGCCTGACCGCCGTCCTGCTGACGAGCAATCCGGACCGGTACGCGGGTGCCGCGGAGACCGGCTGCCGGATCGTGGTGTGCGACACCAACGACGCCTCCGCCCTGCGCCGCACCATCCAGGAGCGGTTCCGGCGGGAGGAGATCGCCGGGATCACCACGACCAGCGACTTCTACGTGCCCGCCGTCGCGGGGCTGGCCGAGTGGCTGAGCCTTCCCGGCAACGACGAGGCGGCGGCGAACCGCTGCCGCAACAAGGCCGAGCTGCGGCGCACGCTGGAGGCTGCGGGCGTCCCCCAGCCCCGCTTCGCGGTGGTGACGGACGCCGCCCTCGCCGAGGAGGCCGTCGCCTCCGTGGGCCTGCCCTGTGTCGTCAAGCCCGCCGACGACTCGGGCTCCAACGACGTGCTGCTGTGCTCCACGGCCGCCGAGGCCGCCGTGCACGCCGCCCGCATCCTGGCCGTCGAGACCAATGTCCGCGGCCTGCCCACGGCCCGCACCGTGCTCGTCGAGGAGTACCTCGACGCCCCCGAGTACAGCGTCGAGATGTTCGGCGACGGCGGTGACGCCGTCTGCGTCGGCGTCACCGCCAAGCACCTCACCGGCATCCCGTACTTCGTCGAGTCGGGGCACGACTTCCCGGCGCCGCTCCAGGAGGCGGAGCGGGCCGCGCTGGTGGACGCCGTCACCCGGGCGCTCAAGGCGACCGGCATGCGCTCCGGGCCGACGCACACCGAGGTCAAGCTGACCGCGCAGGGCCCGGCCGTCATCGAGATCAACCCGCGGCTCGCCGGCGGCATGATCCCCGAACTGATCAGGCTGGCCACCGGATCGGACCTGCTGGAGCAGCAGATCCGGGCCGCCGCCGGACTCCCGGTGGACCTCGCCGCCCGCCGCTCCGGGCACGCCGGCATCCGGTTCCTGCTCGCCGACCGGCCCGGCACGCTCGCGTCCGTCGACGGCACCGGCGAGGCGCTGGCGGCCGAGGGCGTCGAGCGGGTGACCGTCACCGCGGCCGCGGGGCGGCCCGTACGCCCGCCGCAGAACGCGTACGACCGGCTCGGCCACGTCATCGTCCGCGGCGACGACGCCGCGCAGGTCGCGGCCGCCCTCGCCGCGGCCCGGCAGCACATCACCGTCCGGCTCGACGCCGACGCGTCCGCGAAGTAGGGGAAGAACACCCATGACCATGATCGAACTGCGCAGCGACACCTTCACCCTGCCCACCCCGGCGATGATGCGCGCGATGAACGACGCCCCGCTGGGCGACGACGTCTACGGCGAGGACCCGACCGTCCGCCTGCTGGAGGAGCGCTCCGCCGACCTGCTCGGCAAGCAGGCCGCCTGCCTGATGCCGAGCGGCACCATGGCCAACCTGGCCTCCATCCTGGTGCACGCGCCCCGCGGCTCGAAGATGCTGGTCGGCGCCGAGAGCGACATCTACATCTACGAGGCCGCCGGCGCGACCGTTTGCGGCGGCGTGATGTACGAGCGCATCCCCAACCAGCCCGACGGCCGGCTCCTGCTGTCCGACCTGCGCGCCGGATTCCCCGACGACCCCGAGGACGAGCAGTTCGCGCTGCCCTCCCTGATCTGCCTGGAGAACACCCAGAACCGCTGCGGCGGCGTCGTGCTCCCGCAGAGCTACATGAAGGAGGTCTGGGAGTTCGCCCACGAGAACGACGTCGCCCTGCACCTGGACGGCGCCCGGCTGTTCAACGCCGCCGTCGCCCTCGGGATCCCGGCCGCGGAGATCACCCAGTACGCCGACTCGGTGCAGTTCTGCCTCTCCAAGGGCCTCGGCGCGCCGATCGGCTCGATGGTGGCCGGCAGCGAGGACTTCATCACCGAGGTCCGCCGCGCCCGCAAGATGCTCGGCGGCGGCATGCGGCAGGCCGGCATCATCGCGGCCGCCGGACTGGTCGCCCTGGACGACCTGGACCGGCTGGAGGAGGACCACGCCCATGCCCGCCGGCTGGCCGAGGGCCTGGCGGAGATCGACGGGATCGAGACCGACCCCGCCGCCGTGCAGACCAACATCGTGATGTTCCGGGTCACCGACCCCCGCTTCACCTGGCAGACGTTCGTCGAGGCCGCGGGCTACCGCGGGCTGTCCCTGGCCGAGCTGGGGCACGGCAGGCTGCGGGCCGTGACGCACAACGGCGTGTCCGCGGCGGACATCGACAAGGCCGTCTCCATCGTCCGCGACGTACTGACCGAGGACCGGACCCGCTGACATGACTCCCCACGACCTCCTCCGGGACACCCCGGACACCGGCGGACACACCGCCGCGGACACCGGCGCGGACGCCGCCGCCCAGGCCCTGCAGGCCGAGCTGCTCGGCATGCTGCTCGGCAACAAGAAGGAGCTCTTCGCCCCCGACACCGTCCGCCCGGTCCCCCGCGACGGCCTGCTCCCGGCCTCCAGCGCCCAGCAGCGGCTGTGGTTCCTCGACCGGCTGCACGGCAGCAGCGCCGCGTACAGCGTCCCTTTCGCCATCCGCATCGACGGCGCCCTCCGGGTCCCGGCGCTGCGCGCCGCGCTCCAGGACCTCGTCGACCGGCACGAGGTGCTGCGCTCCTCCTTCGCCGAGGAGGACGGCGAGCTGGTCCAGCGCATCGCCGCCCGGCTCCCCCTCGACGTCCCCTGCACCGAGGTGAGCGCCCCGACGGAGCAGGCGGCGGAGGAGGACGTGCTGCGGGAGATCGGTGCGGCGGCCCGCATCCCGTTCTCGCTCACGCAGGGCCCGCTGATCCGGGCGGCCGTCTACCGCACGGCCGCCACCCGGCACTACCTCTTCATCAACTTCCACCACTCGGTCACCGACGGCTGGTCCGAGGGCGTCTTCGCCCGCGAACTCTGGCAGCTCTACGAGGGCCACGTCTGCGGCACCCCGGCCGCCCTGCCCGCCCTGCCGCTCCACTACGCCGACTACGCGGCCTGGGAGCGCGACTCGCTGGCCGACGGCGACCTGCGCCGCCAGCTCGACCACTGGCTCGAACGCCTCGCGGGCGAGCTGCCGACCCCCCGCCTCCCCGCCGACCGGCCCCGCCCGGCCCGGCCCACCTTCGCCGGCGGCACCGTCCTGGCCGCGCTGCCCGCGGAGCTGGAGCAGCGGCTGCGGGACCTGTGCCGGCGCGAGGGGCTGTCCCCGTTCGCCGTGCTCCTCGCCGCGTTCAACGCACTGATGCACCGGTACACGCGGGAGGAGGACGTCATCGTCGGCGCCCCGGTCGCCAACCGGACCCGCCCCGAGTTCGAGGGCGTCATGGGGTTCTTCGTGAACACCGTGGCCCTGCGCTGCCGGGTGTCCGGCGACACGGCCCTCGGCGACGTGCTGCGCGCCACCCGGGACACGGTGCTCGCCGCGCACGCCGACCAGGAGGCGCCGTTCGCCCGCGTGGTGGAGGAGCTCGCCCCCGACCGGGACCTCGGCCTGAACCCGCTCTTCCAGGTGCTGTGCAACTACCTCGACCTCGCCGAGGAGCCCGCCGCCCCCGGCCTGGCCACCCGCGTCCTGGAGGTGGAGGAGGACGTCACCCGGTTCGACCTCGAGGTGCACTTCGAGGCGAAGGCCGGCGGCACGGTCTGCCGCTTCGTCTACAGCAGGGACCTCTACGACGCGGACCGCATCGAGCGGATGGCAGGCCACTACCTGGCCGTGCTGCGGGCCGTGCTGACCGAACCCGACACCCGCGTCGACGACGTCGACCTGCTCTCGCCGGCGGAGCGCGCGCAGGAGCTGGCCGGCTGGAACGCCACCGGGGCGCCCGTCTCCCCGTACACACTGCCCCAGCTGGTCGAGGCCCAGGTCGAGCGGACGCCCGACGCCCCGGCCGTCCTCTTCGAGGACGAGACGCTGACGTACGCGGAACTCAATGCCCGCGCCAACCGGCTGGCCCGCTCCCTCATCGCGCGCGGCGCCGGACCGGAGCGGTCGGTGGCCCTGCTGGTGCCCCGCTCGCCGGACATGGTCGTGGGGCTGCTCGCGGTGTTCAAGAGCGGCGCCGCCTACGTTCCCGTCGACCCGGACTATCCGCGGGACCGCATCACCTACCTGCTGGAGGACGCCGCCCCCGCGCTGGTCCTGGCACACTCGCGGACCGCGGAGCTGGTCCCGGACGGCCTCGCGACCCTCCTGCTGGACGACGCCGCGACGGCCGCCGAGATCGCCGCGCACTCCGCGGAGAACCCCGCCGACGCCGACCGCACCGCTCCCCTGCACGACCTGAACACGGCCTACGTCATCTACACCTCCGGCTCGACCGGCCGGCCCAAGGGCGTGCTGATGCCCGCCGCGGGCCCGCGGAACCTGGTGCTGTGGCAGCGGGACACCATGCAGGGCATGAAGGGCGCCCGCACGGCCCAGTTCACGTCCGTCGGCTTCGACGTGTCGGTGCAGGAGATCCTCGCCAGCCTCATCGCGGGCAAGACCCTCGTCGTGCCCACCGAGGACACCCGGCGCAGCGCCGAACAGCTGGCCCGCTGGCTCGACCGCCACCGGGTGAACGAGCTGTACGCCCCCGCGCCGGTCATCGACGCCGTGTACGAGGCGGCGGACGAGCTGGGCCTCGCCCTGCCCTGCCTGACCGACGTCCAGCAGGCCGGCGAAGCGCTCACCCTGACCGTCCGGACCCGCGCCCGGCACGCGGACCCCGCGCACCGGCTGCACAACCTGTACGGCCCGGCCGAGGCCCACGGGGCGACCGTGTACTCGCTGACCGGCGACAGCGCCGACTGGCCGGACGCCGCCCCCATCGGCGGGCCCGTCGCCAACACCCGCGTCTACCTGCTGGACGAGCGGCTGCGCCCGGTGCCCGCGGGCGTCGCCGGCGAGATCTACATCGGCGGCGAGGGCGTCGCGCGCGGCTACGCCGACCGGCCCGCACTCACCGCCGAGCGGTTCGTCGCCGACCCGTACGGCCCGCCCGGCGCCCGCGTCTACCGGTCCGGCGACCTCGCCCGCCGCCTGCCCGGCGGAGAGCTGGAGTTCCTGGGGCGCGCCGACCACCAGGTGAAGATCCGCGGCATCCGGATCGAGCCGGGCGAGATCGAGTCGGTGCTGTCCCGGCACCCCTCGGTCGCCCAGGCCGCGGTCGTGGCCCGGGAGGACCGGCCCGGCGGCAAGTACCTCGCCGCGTACGTCGTGCCCGCCGCCGGGCGCGGCTGGGACCCGGAGGAGCTGCGCCGGCACGCGGAGGAGTTCCTGCTGAAGGCGATGGTGCCGACGGCGTTCGTGGCCGTCGACGCCTTCCCGCTGTCCCCGAACGGCAAGCTGGACCGCAGGGCCCTGCCGGCCCCGGCGCTCGACGCCGAACTGACCGGCCGGCCGCCGCGGACCGCTCTGGAGCGGGCGCTGTGCGGCCTGTTCGGGGAGGTGCTGGACCGGCCCTGGGACAGCATCGACGACAACTTCTTCGCCTTCGGCGGCCACTCCCTGCTGGCCACCCGGCTGATCAGCCGGATCCGCTCCGAGCTCGGCGCCGAACTGCCCATCCGCACCGTCTTCGAGACGCCGACCGTGGCGGCCGCCGCCGAGGCGCTGGCCGGCGCGGGCGGGGACGCCGTGCGCACGCCGCTGGTCCGGGCCGCGCGCCCCGAGACCGTCCCGCTGTCCTCCGGGCAGCGCCGGCTGTGGTTCCTCAACCGGTTCGAGGGCCAGCGGGCCGCGTACAACATGCCCTCCGCGATCCGCCTGACGGGCGCCCTGGACGTGCCGGCCCTCCAGGCCGCGCTCGGCGACCTCACCGCCCGGCACGAGATCCTGCGGACGGTGTACCCCGACTCCCCGCAGGGCCCCCGGCAGCGGGTGCTGGACGCGGCGGACGCCCGGCCGGTCCTGCGCACCGAGGAGGTCGCCGAGGCGGACGCGGCCGCCGCCGTGGCCCGCGCGGCCGCCGAGGGCTTCGACGTCACCGCCGACCTGCCGGTCCGGGCCCACCTGTTCGCGACCGGCCCCGACGCGTACGTCTTCGTCCTGGTCGTCCACCACATCGCCGGCGACGGCTGGTCGATGGGGCCGCTGTGGCGCGACCTGTCGGCCGCGTACGCCGCCCGGCTGGACGGCGCCGCGTACACCGGGCCGGAACTCCCGGTGCAGTACGCGGACTACGCCCTGTGGCAGCGGGAGCTGCTCGGCGACGAGGGCGACCCGGACAGCACCGTCTCCCGGCAGCTCGCCCACTGGCGCCAGGTTCTGGACGGGGTCGCGGAGGAGACCGTCCTGCCGGTCGACCGGCCGCGCCCCGCCGTCTCCTCGCACCGCGGCGGGACGGCACCCTTCCGAGTGCCGGCGCCGCTGCACCGGCGGCTGCTGGAGGTCGCCGAGCAGACCGACTCCAGCCTGTTCATGGTCGTCCAGGCCGCGCTGGCGGCGCTGCTCACCCGGCTCGGCGGCAGCACCGACATCGTGATCGGCACCCCGATCGCGGGCCGTACCGACGAGGCCCTCGACGACCTCGTGGGCTTCTTCGTCAACACGCTGGCCCTGCGCACGGACACCTCCGGCGATCCCTCCGCACGCGAGCTGCTGCACCGGGTCCGCACCGCCGACCTCGCCGCGTACGAGAACCAGGACGTGCCCTTCGAGCGGCTCGTGGAGGTCCTCAACCCGGCCCGCTCGATGTCCCGGCACCCGCTGTTCCAGGTGATGCTGGCCCTCCACAACACCGCCGAGGACCTGCCGGTCCTGCCCGGGGCGGCCGCCTCGGCGCTGCCCGTCGAGATCGACGCCGCCCAGTTCGACCTGCACTTCGACCTGACCGAGAGCCGTGCCGAGGACGGCGCGCCCGCCGGCATGGACTGCTACGTCGAGTACGCCGAGGACCTCTTCGACCGGGAGACCGCGCAGTCCTTCGCGGACCGGCTGGTGCGCATGCTGGACGCCTTCGCCGAGGACCCGGACCAGCGGACGGCGGCCGTCGCCCTGCTCGGGACGGAGGAGCGCGAGCTCCTGCTCACCGGCT
This sequence comes from Streptomyces sp. WAC05292, assembly GCF_003949955.1. Taxonomy (NCBI): domain Bacteria; kingdom Bacillati; phylum Actinomycetota; class Actinomycetes; order Kitasatosporales; family Streptomycetaceae; genus Streptomyces; species Streptomyces sp. WAC05292. Next base: position 12,097 of record NZ_RPSE01000023.1, on the reverse strand, counting down.
GGAGCGGCAGCGGGCACCCGGGCGAACCGGACACGGTCGTGCGGCGGTTCGAGGAGCGGGCCGCGGCCTCGCCGGGGGCCGTGGCGCTGCGCACCGGACCGCTGGTGCTGACCTACGCGGAGCTGAACGCGCGGGCCAACCGGATCGCCCGGCGGCTGATCGCGCGGGGCGCCGGGCCGGAGGACCTGGTGGCGCTGGTGCTGCCGCGGTCCGCGGAGATGGTCGCGGCCATGCTCGGCGTGCTGAAGGCCGGCGCGGCCTACCTGCCGGTGGACCCGACACACCCGCAGGCGCGGACCGCGGCCGTGCTGGAGGACGCCGCACCGGCGGTCGTCCTCACCGCCGCGGACGTGGCCGCCCTGCTGGACGGGGCGGAGCCGGGGGACGCGGAGGACTCCGCGAACCCGGTGGACGCGGACCGGGTACGGCCGCTGACCCCCGGCCACCCGGCCTACGTCATCTACACCTCGGGGTCGACGGGCCGTCCCAAGGGCGTGGTCGTGGAGCACCACTCGGTGGTCAACTTCCTGGAGACCACCAACGACTACTACGAGCTGACCGCCGCCGACACCGTCCTGCACTTCGCGACGCCGACGTTCGACGTGTCCGTACTGGAGGTCTTCTGCCCGCTGCTGGCCGGAGCCACCCTGGCGGTCGCCGACGCCGACCAGCGGCGCGACCCGCAGCTGCTGACGGAGTTCATCCGGGAGGCGGGCGTCACGGTCGCCGACCTGCCACCGGCCCTGCTGCCGCTGCTCGACCCGGACCGGCTGTCCTGCCTGCGGATCGTGTCGGTCGGCGGCGAGGCCTGCCCGGCCGGCCTCGTCGCGGCCTGGGCCACCGACGACCGCCGGTTCATCAACAGCTACGGCCCGACCGAGAGCACCGTGGCCGTCACCGTCATGGACTGCGCGGGCAGCTACGACCGGAACCCGCCGATCGGCCGCCCGATGGAGAACATCCGCGCGTACGTCCTGGACGGGGACCTGAACCCCGTCCCCGCAGGGGTCGCCGGTGAGCTGTACCTGGCGGGCGCCGGCCTGGCCCGCGGCTACCTGCGGCGCGCGGCGCTGACCGCGGAGCGCTTCGTGGCCTGCCCGTACGGGGGGCCGGGGGCCCGCATGTACCGCACCGGGGACCTGGTGCGGTGGCAGCGGGACGGCACGCTGGACTTCCTCGGCCGCACCGACGACCAGGTGAAGATCCGCGGGTTCCGCATCGAGCTCGGCGAGATCGAGGCGGTGCTCTCCGCGCACCCGGCGGTCGAGCAGGCCCGCGTCCTGGCGGTCGACCTGCCGTCCGCGGGGCTCGCGCTGGTCGCGTACGCCGTCCCCGCGGCGGGTGCGCCGGCGGCCGGGGCCGAGGAGCTGCTGCGCGAGCACGCGGCGGCCGCCCTGCCCGGGCACATGGTGCCGGCCGCGTTCTGCGTGCTGGACGCGCTGCCGATGACGCCGAACGGCAAGCTGGACCGGAAGGCGCTGCCGAGCCCGGACCTCCGGGCGGCGGAGCGGCCCTACGCGGCACCGCAGTCGGAGACGGAGCGGGCGGTGGCCGGGATATGGGAGGAGCTGCTCGGCGCCGGGCGGGTCGGCCGGGACGAGAGCTTCTTCGCCCTCGGAGGCCACTCGCTGCTGGTGGTGCGGGCCGTGAACGCGATCCGGTCGCGGTTCGGGGTGGCGCTGCCGATCCAGCAGTTCTTCCGGGAGCCGACCGTCGCCGGGCTGGCACGCGCGGTCGAATCGGGCGCCGCCGCCCCGGCGGCGGACGCCGCCGCCGACGGCCCCCGTGTCGTCCGCCGTGCCCGCACGGCGCGTACCGCCGCGCCGTCCGCAGGGGGGAACCGGTGAAGCCGCTCACGCAGGACGAGATCCGCCGCGCCTTCGTGAACATGTCGAAGAGCCGCTCCCGGGCCCTGAGCGTGCCGGTCCTGGACGCGGTGGACTGGGAAGACCGCGACTTCTACGCGTGGACGGACGGCCGCGACCTCAGCCGCGCCTACCTCGTGGCGCAGCGGCCGGACGGGCCGGTCGGCGTGGAGCTGCGGGCCACCCGCCGGACCGCGGACTTCCGCAGGAAGTCCATCTGCGGGCTGTGCTACACCTCGCACCCCGTCGGCGGGACGGCCCTCTTCTCCGCCCTCAAGGGCGGCAGGGAGGGCCGGCTGGGGAACTCGGTGGGGCTGTACGCCTGCCGGAACCTGGCCTGCTCGGCGTACGCCCGCAAGAAGATCGCGGCCCCGATGGGCCAGATGGACGAGACGCTCGACCTGGACGAGCGGATCGCCCGGGTCGTCCAGGGATTGGAGGGTTTCCTGACGCGGATCCTGCACTGACGCGGATCCCGCGGGGCGCCGCGCCGGGTGTCGGCGCGGCGCCCCGCGGGTTCAGGGGGGCCGGCGCGGGCGGCGGATAGGGTGCGGGGCGTGTCCGAGCCACAGCGCGACCTCGTCGGCTACGGCGCCGAGCCGCCGCACGCCGCCTGGCCCGGCGGCGCCCGGGTCGCCGTCAGCCTCGTCCTGAACTACGAGGAGGGCGGCGAGAGCAACGTCCTGGAGGGCGACGCCGCTTCGGAGGGCTACCTGCACGAGGTGGTGGGCGCGCCGCCCGTGGCCGGCGGCCGCGATCTGAACTCCGAGTCGATGTTCGCGTACGGGGCGCGCGCGGGGTTCTGGCGCGTGCACCGCGTCCTGGGGGCGCACCGGGTGCCGGTGACCGTGCACGCGGTCGGGCAGGCGCTGGAGCGCAACCCGGACGCCGGGCGGGCGATGGGCGCCGCCGGCTGGGAGGTGGCGGGCCACGGCCGGCGGTGGATCGACTACCGGGACGTCCCGGAGGACGCCGAGCGGGCCGACATCGCGGACACGGTCCGCACGATCGAGCGGCTCACCGGCCGCCGGCCCGTCGGCTGGTACACGGGCCGGACGAGCCCGGCGACGCGGCGCCTCGTCGCCGAGGAGGGCGGCTTCCTCTACGACTCCGACGACTACGCCGACGACCTGCCGTACTACGTGGAGGCGGCGGGCCGGCCGCACCTGGTGCTGCCGTACAGCCTGGACGCGAACGACTTCAAGTTCCTGATCGTGCACGGCTTCACCACCGCCGACGACATGCTCGCCTACCTCGTCGACACGTTCGACGCGCTGCACGCCGAGGGGGCCGACCGGCCGCGCATGATGAGCGTCGGCCTGCACGGCCGGATCACCGGCCGGCCCGGGCGGATCCGGGCGCTCGACGGGTTCCTGCGGCACGTCGCGCAGCTCGGCGGGGCGTGGGTCGCCACCCGCGAGCAGATCGCCCGCCACTGGCTCGCCGCGCACCCGCCGCCGCGGTGACGCGGAGGGCGGCGCCCCGGCGGGACGCCGCCCCGCGGCCCGGGCGGGGCCGCCGCCGGGTCAGCGGCAGTTCACCCAGGTGTTTGACTTGATGTAGTGCGCGGCGTTGTCGGACTTCTTGAAGCCGCGCGGGACGGTGCTGCTCGACCCGCTGTGGTTCTTCTCCGAGAACCACTTGAAGTCGCAGGAGGAGCCGCGGTTGTACCAGGACTTGAAGCTCTGGAAGACCGTGTAGCCGGTGAGGTCCTTGTTGGTGCCCGCGACCTGCTGCCGGCGGCCGGTGTAGTTGGAGCCCGACCACACGCAGAAGTACCCCGACGGGCAGTCCGACGCCGCCTGCGGCTCCGCGCTCGCGGCTCCCGCCCCGCCGACGAGCAGACCACCGGTGAGCGCAAGGCCTCCGGCGACGGCGGCGAACTTCTTGGTGACGCGCATGCTTTCCCCCTTGGAGGTGCAGGTGGGCCGACCGCTCCGGCCGGCTCGCCATCGAGACTGCGGGGCGGGGCCCGGGGCGCGCCACAGCCCGCGGGGAAATGAGGCGGTCACGGGACGTCCCACTCGCTGACCTGCTGGGATGCGGGCCGGACGTGACGGCTCGGCGGGAGGCGGCGGCGGCGGCGAACTTCCAGCCGTCCGCCTCCGTCGCCTTCGGGGTCAGTCACCGCGGCTGTGCTGCCGGGAAGGGGATGCGGTCCGGACGATCATGCCGGGCGTGCGATCCATGTGGTGTTGGGTGTGGGATCGAGGAGCGTTCCGGCTAGGCTGTGGGGCGGAGGTGACCCCTGTGTCCACTGAGAACGAGCTGTTCAGCGCGGTCGACGCGCTGCTGGAGCAGGTCGCGCAGGACCCCCTGCCGCACCCCGCCGAGCGCCGGCGCCTGCGCGAGGCCGCGGGGCTGAGCCAGGACCAGATCGCGGCCGCGCTGAAGACGCGGCGCGAGACGGTCAGCGGGTGGGAGGCCGGGCGCACGGATCCCCGCCCTCCGAAGCGCGCGGCGTATGCCAGGCTCCTGGAGGGCCTCGCCGAGCGCTTCCCGCCGCCCGGGCAGGAGGCGGCCGACGCCGCGGCCGGAGCAGGGGCGCCCGGACGGGCAGGTCTGCCGGCGGCCGGGGCGGCCGTACCGGTGGAACGCGGCCCCGCGGGGGCGCCGGATCCGGCGCCCGCGGAGCCCGGTCGGCCCGGGTTTCCGGCGGACGGGCCGGCGGGGCCGGCGGCGGGCGCCGAGGCGGCACGGCCTCCGGCGGACGGGCCGGACGGCGCGGCCGGAGCGGGCGAGGAGCCCGCGGCGGACGGGCCGGAGCCGGACGGAGCGGTGGGCGCGGTCGGGGCGGTCGGAGCGGACCCGGCGCCCGGCGAGGCCGCAGCGGCCCCGGCGGACACGGAGCCCGTGGCCGCCGGCCCGGCGGCGCCGGCCGCGGTGACGCCCGCGGCGACGCGCGAGGGCACCGGGACGCCGCCGCCCACCCGGAAGCGGGAGTTGCGGGCCGCCAGCACCGGCGCCGGCTCGGCGGCGGGCGCCAGCAGCGGCTCCAGGTCGACGGCGAGGCCGTGCCCCACCAGCCGGGCGACCAGCTGCGCCACCGACCGGGCGGCCGGCACACCGCGCCGGTCCACCGGCACGGCGACGTGCGCCGCCCCGCCCAGGGTGTCCTTGACCCACCGCGAGCAGGTCGAGCTCGGCCCGACCTCCAGGAAGTAGCGGAACCCCCGGTCGTAGGCCCCGCGCACCAGCCGCGGGAAGTCGATCGTGGAGCGCAGCGTGTGCGCGATCCGGCGGCTGACCTCCGTGCGGTCCAGGTCCCGGATCGCCTCGTAGTCGTACGCGCTGAACAGCTCCAGGCCGCCCGTCGAGCCGGTCGGGTAGTCGTTCAGGCCGGCCAGCCCGTCCAGTTCGGCGTCGACCGCCGGGCAGTGCATCACCGCGTTGACGGGCGACCGGGCCGCCGGGCAGCCCAGTTCCGCGATCAGCGCCCGGCACTGCGCCGGATCGCCCGCGACCACCAGCTCCTTCGGGGTGTTGACGTGCGTCAGGTACACCCGGTCGTAGCCGCGGGCCAGCGCCGCCCGGACGGTGTCCGCGTCGGTCAGCAGCACGTGGCTCGCCCACACGTCCGCGTCCGGGGTGTCCTCGGGCAGGCCCCACAGTTCGCGCACGGTGCGCCGCGGCCCGCACAGCCGGTCGTGGAAGAGCGGCGTGTTGCTGATCAGGTCGTCGCGGCGGCCCTCCGGCAGCCAGCACTCCGTCGCGAACAGCATGCTCGACTCGCCGAGGCTGTAGCCGAAGCCGCCGTGCGCGGTGATCCCGAGCACGCCGCGGACCAGGTCCGTGTACAGCATCGCGAAGCTCGTGCCGGTCGCCAGCATGAAGGGGATGTCCTCGCCGAGCGAGGCCTCCAGCTCCATCAGCTCGCGCCGGCCGGGCGCCGCCTGCGTCCGCGGGTACAGGGCCGCGGCCCGCATCAGCCGGGCCGGCTCGTCGGCCTGCCCCTCGAACCGGTCCAGCAGCCCTGGGAACGCCCGGAAGAAGTCCTGGCCCAGGCCCGGGTAGGAGTTGAACGCCCCCGGGTAGACCAGCGCGACCCTGCCGTCGGGGCCGATCGGCGCGGCCGTGGAGAAGCTCCCCGCCGGCGTCGCCCACTCGCCGCCCCCGGCGTGCACGCCCGGCAGGTCCCGTACGGCGAGCTCCAGTTGGGCCAGGAGCTCCTCCCGGTCCCGCCCGACGAGCACCGCGCGCACCGGCTTCCCGGCGAGCGTGCCGGCGGCCGCGCGGGCGAGCTCGTACGGGTCGCGGCCCTCGGCCACCAGGTCCCGGTGCAGGGCGACCAGCGTCAGCAGGTCGTCCGCCGAGTCCGCGGCGAGCGGCAGCAGCACCGGCCCGTCCGCGCGCCGCCAGTCCGCGGCGCTGACCGCGCCGCGCGTGGTGTCGGAGGACAGCACCATGTGGCCGTGGGCGCCGCTGCCGCCGAGGAAGCTGACCGCCGCGTACCGGCGGCTGTCCTTCCGGGTACGCAGCCACGGGCGCGAGGCGGTCGGCACGTACAGCCCGGACGCCGCGAAGTCCTCCGCGAGGTCGCCGGCCGGGCGCTGCCAGCCGCGCGTGCCGGGCACGTAGCCGTGGTGCAGGCCCAGCACGGAGCGGATCAGCCCCGCCATGCCCGCCGCGCAGCCGGCGTCGCCGACCTGCGCCTTGGCACTGCCCAGTGCGGCGCTCGCCGTGCCCGCCGGGTACACCGCGGCCAGCGCCGCGATCTCCGCCCGGTCCTGGGCGGCGGTGCCGCCCGCGTGCGCCTCGATGCAGCCGATGTCGGCGGCCGTGACGCCCGCCTCCTCCAGCGCGGCCGAGGCCGCCGCCGCGAACGCGGTCGCGTCCGCCTCCGGCAGCACCCCGTCCACGGGGTCCGCGTACCGGATGGCGAGCGACTCCAGCCGCGCGTACACCCGCGCGCCCGGAGCGGCCCCGCCGGGACGGGTGACGACGACCGCGCCGGCGCCCTCGCCGATGCGGCGGCCCCGCCCGCCCTCGCCGAAGGTCAGGCCGGCCTCGGCCACCACCTCCGGCGTCAGCAGCAGGTTCTCCGCCGAGCCCGCCAGGTCGACCGCACCGACCAGGACGGCCTCGATGCTCGGGTCGAGCAGCAGCAGCCGCGCCACCTCCAGCGCCTCGGCGGTGCCCGATCCGTCCGCGGAGACCGTGAACGACGGGCCCGTCAGGTTCCACAGCGAGGAGATGCGGCTCGCCATCACGTTGCCGATGTAGCTGAGGACCTCGTTCGCGACGATCGGGTCGACGACCGCGTCCCGGCCGACCGCCGTCAGGGCGGACAGCACCTCCTCGTCGACCGGCACCCCGGCCCGCTCGAACTCGGCGCGCAGGAACTGCCCGAGCCGGTAGCGGGTCAGCCGCAGGTGGGTGGCCGGCTCCATCTCCATCGCGACGACCACCGCGATCCGGCGCGGCTCGGGTGCGGTCCGCCCGGCCGGCACCGCCCGGCTGTAGCCGGCGTCCAGCAGCGCCTCGTCGGCGACCTTCGTCGCCAGCGCGTGCTGGAGGTTGTACGTGCGCAGGTCCGTCGGCGGGATCTTCTGGTCGATCGGGTCGATGCCGACGCCGTCGACGAACGCACCGTGCGGCAGGGCGTCCGGCGACACCCCGGCCGCGGTCTCCAGGGAGCCGCCCCGGGTGCCGTCCACGCCGCGCCAGCGCCGCTCGGGCAGCGGGACCAGCGCGTCCTCGCCGCCGTACACGGCCCGCTCGAAGGAGCCGACGCCGTCCAGCGCCCCGAAGTGCGCGCCCAGGCCCACCACGTCGAGGGCGGGCAGCGCCGCCGCCGGCTCCTCGGCCGGGGCCTCGCCGCCGGTGTGCTGCGACAGCACCACGTGCGCGTTCGTGCCGCCGAAGCCGAACGCGGACACCGCGCCGCGGCGCGGACCCGGACCCGACGGCCAGTCGCGGCCGGCGCGCACCAGGTTCGCGGAGCCGACCCGGCCGTCCTTGGAGGACACCGGCTGCTCCACGCCGATCGTCGGCGGGATGCTCCCGTTGCCCATCGCGAGGACGACCTTCAGCATGCTGCTGAGGCCGGCGACGGTGAGCAGGTGCCCGATGTTGCCCTTGACCGAGCCGATCAGCGGGGTCCGTCCGGCCGCGCCGAAGAACTCGGCGACCGAGCCGGCCTCGGTGGCGTCGCCGATCGGCGTCCCCGTCGCGTGGCACTCCAGGTAGTCGATCGCCGCCGGGTCCACACCCGCCTGCGCGTAGGCCAGTTCGTACGACTGGAGCTGCCCGCCGGACTGCGGAACGAGCAGGTGGCGGCCGGCGCCGTCGTTGGTCAGGCCGATCCCGTCGACCACCGCGTGGATGGTGTCGCCGTCGCGGAGCGCGTCCGCGAGCCGCTTCACGGCGACCATGCCCGCGCCCTGACCGGTCAGGATGCCGCCCGAGCGGTCGTCGAACGGCTGGCTGAACCCGTCCCGCGGGTAGGCCTGCAGGTCGGAGAACGACAGGTGGATGAGCGTGGGGTCGGGGGCGCACACGCCGCCCGCCAGCACCAGGTCGGCCTGCCCGGCCGCCAGGTGGTCGCAGGCCAGCTTGAGCGCGTACAGGGCGGAGGAGCAGGCCGCGTCGAGGGCGTAGCGGGGACCGCCCAGGCCGAGCGCGGCCGCGGCCACCCCGACGGGCGAGCCGCTGACCCGCAGGTCCTGCGGGTTCAGGGACGCCGCGTCGATCTGCAGGGCCTTGTCGGCGAGCGCGCCGAGCGCCGGGTGCCCGGCGTCGCGCAGGCCCTGGAGGACGGCCTCCTGCACGAGCGGCACGCTGACCTCGGCCGAGGCGAGGGTAGGGAAGGAGTAGTTGCCCAGGATCAGGCCGGTGCGGGCGAGGACCTCCGGCCGCTCGGCGTGGCCGCTGTCCCGCAGCGCCTCCCGCGCGACGTGCAGCGACCAGTGGAAGATCCGGTCGAGGCCGGCGAGCTGCCCGGCGTCGAGGCGGTAGCCGGTCGGGTCGAAGGCGAAGTCGGTGATGAAGCCGCCCCGGCGGCAGTAGATCTCGTGCTGGGGGTCGGTGTCCCGGGGGTCGAGGGCGGGGCCGAAGACCTCCTCCCCGCCCTCCCTGCGGCTGTCCGCGCCGGAGCTGAGGTTCTGCCAGAACTCGGCAGGCGTCCCCGCTCCGGGGAACAGGCAGGAGAGGCCGACGATCGCGTACTTGCTCATGAGAGCTGTGGGGTCCCTTCTGAGGGGCGGCCGGCCCGGACGGGCGCACGGTGCGGGTACCGTCCGGGCCGACACGACCGCTTGCGTCGGATACGGAGCGGAATCAGCCGCTGGTGCCGTTCCGGGTGGCGAACTTCGCCGCCAGCTGCGGGGCGGAGACCACCGACACGTTGTCGAAGCGGGTCAGGACGCGTCCGTCGGGCGCGCAGGCCGTGATGGTGAGCGAGGAGCTGGTTCCGTTGCCCGCCGCGGTCGGCTCCACCACGATCAGGAACGGCTCGCCGTCCGGCAGCGGGTGGTGCAGGTCGGCGCGGCCCACCGAGAGCGGCAGCCCCGACGTCCCGCGGAAGAGCTTCACCCACACCAGGCCCGCCTGGAGCAGCAGGTCGGCCGTGCCGGGCGCGTACCGGGAGCCGCCGTAGGCGCCGCCGTCGGGCCGGTGCTCGGCCAGCGAGGCCTCCAGCACCAGCCGGGACTCCGCCTCGGCCAGGATCCGGCGCACCCCGCGCAGGGACGGGCCGTGGAAGAGCGTGCCGTCGGCGTACAGGAACCCGGCGTCGCGGCCGGTGCCCGCCGCCGGCAGCCCGGCCACCGCCGGCGCGTCGGCCGCCGCGCCCGTCTCGACCACCGCGCCGTAGTGCGGCCGCGGGCCGCCGTCGGCGCCGGTCGAGCGGATCGCCGCGCCCAGCGTGTCACCGGACGGGGTGAGGGTCAGCGAGATCCGGGCCGGCTCGGTGCCGTCGAAGACGATGCCCTTCTGGACGGTGAAGTCCCGGACCCGGCCCACCTCCTCGCCCGTCGTCCGCTCGGCCGCGCCGATCGCCCAGCCGAGGGCGACCGCCGCCGGCAGCACCGCCGCGTCACCGATGACGTGGTCCCCGATGATCGGGTCCCCGGCCAGCGCCTCCAGCGACCGCTCCACCGTCACCGGCGCGCCGCTCGCGGGCCGCTCCGGCTCGGACAGCGGCGTCGTCGGCCCGAGGACGGTGACGACGTCGTCCGCACGGCCCGCCGAGAACTGCTCGGCGAACATCTTCGCCCCGGTCTCCACGGGGATCAGGACGATGCCCCGCTCCTCGAAGATCGCCTTGACCTGCGGGGAGACCATGCCGCTCTCCCACGCGCCCCAGTTCAGGGAGGTGATGTGGGCCTGCGGGTTGCGCTGCTTGAACGACGACGCCCAGGCGTTCAGCACCTCGTTCGCCATCGCGTAGTCCGACTGGCCCTGGTTGCCGAAGAACCCGGCGACCGAGGAGAACAGCACCGCGTGGCGCAGCGCGCCGGCGGGCAGGGCCGCGGCCACCGAGCGCAGCCCGGCCAGCTTCGGCGCGAAGACCCGCTCGATCTCCGAGGCCTTCTTGTTCGCGATGAGCTGGTCGGCCAGGACGCCCGCACCGTGCACCAGGCCGGTGACGCGCTCCCGGTACGGGGCCAGCGCGGCGGCCGTCGCGGCGGCGTCGGTGATGTCCGCCGCGAGGTACTCGACCTCGCTGCCCGCCGCCCGCACCTCCTCCAGCGTCGCCCGGATCTCGCGGGCACCCACGACCGCACCGCTGAGCTGCTCCACCCGCTTCGGGGTCGGCTTCTCACCGGTCGCCTTCAGGTGCGCGGCCGCGGCGCCCTTCAGCGCGGACTCCGCCACGCCGCGCGCCCACTCCGGCTCGTCGGCCAGCGGGGTGCGGCCCAGCAGGAGCAGTCCGGGCCGGTACTGGCGGGCCAGTTCGACGACGCAGGCGGCGGTGATGCCGCGGCCGCCGCCCGTGACGACCAGCAGGTCGTCGGGGCCGATCTGCGGGACGTCGGTTCCGGCGGCCCGCAGGGGCCGCTCGGCAACGGTGAGGCCGACGCGGCGGGTGCCGTCGTGGCCGACCTGCACGGTGTCGGCGACGGCGTCGGACGCCTCGTCGACGACGAGCGCGGCGGCCGCCTGCGCGTCGAGCGCCGGCGCCAGGTCCACGGCCCGGCAGAACACCGCCGGGGCCTCCACGGCGAGGGTCTTCACCAGGCCGGCGACACCGCCCGCCGGGACCTTCTCCTCGGGCACCCCGCCGAGGCCGAAGCGGCCGTCGAGCCGGGTGGCGGTGACGAACGCGGCGCGCCCGGAGGCGGCTGCGGTGCCGAGCGGCTCGACCGCGTGCTTGGCGACGAGGAGGCTGTGCGCCAGCCGGCGCACCCCGTCCGACCAGTCGCCTCCGTCGGCGGCGGTCACGTCGACGACCAGGCTGACCCGGTCGGCGAGCACCGGCTCGATCCGCTCGGCGAGCTCGGTGACGCCCCAGCCCGACAGGGCGTGGTCGGTCACGCCGGTGATCCGCTCCGGGACCCCGGGGAGCCGCAGCACGTGCACGCGGCGGCCGGAGCCGGCGAGCCGGGCGGCGACGGCCGCGGCCAGCTCGGAGCCGTCGTCGACGACGAGGGCGGCGCTGCCCTCCTCGTACGCGCCCACCAGCAGGTCCGGGGTGGGCAGGACCGTCAGCGCGGCCTGCGCCCGGCCGATGCCCGCCTTGGGCTGCGGGGCGGTGCCCGCGGCGGCGGGGGCGGCCTGCGCGGTCTGGGCTCCGGTGGGGGCGGAGCTTCCGGCGATCAGCTGGACGATGTCGCGCAGGGTGCGCAGTTCCGCGAGCTGCTCCGGACCTGCCGTCACGGTGGCCTCGGCGCGTTCCTGGAGGACGCCCATGATTTCGACGCGCTTGATGGAGTCGATGCCGAGGTCGGCTTCGATGTCCATGTCGAGGTCGAGCATGTCGGCCGGGTAGCCGGTCTTCTCCGAGACGACGGAGAGGAGGACCGCCTGGACGGCGCCGGCGTCGGGGCCGGAGGCCGCCGGGGCGGCGGCCGGAGCGGCGGGGGCCGCGGAACCGGCGATCAGCTGGACGATGTCGCGCAGGGTGCGCAGTTCCGCGAGCTGCTCCGGACCTGCCGTCACGGTCGCCTCGGCGCGTTCCTGGAGGACGCCCATGATTTCGACGCGCTTGATGGAGTCGATGCCGAGGTCGGCTTCGATGTCCATGTCGAGGTCGAGCATGTCGGCCGGGTAGCCGGTCTTCTCCGAGACGA
>NZ_RPSE01000239.1:0-9432 GCF_003949955.1 Streptomyces sp. WAC05292 | reverse complement strand
AGCGCGCCCGCCGCACCGGGGCAGCCGTGAGGGGGCCGGGCATGCGGAGCCGTGCGGGCCTGGCCCTCCTCGCCCTCGCCGTGTTCTGCGCGGCCCTCGCGCCGCTGCTGCGCTGGTACGCGTACCCCCGCCTCGCCCGGATCCCCCCGGGCCAGTACCAGGCGGTCGTCCTGGAGGCCCGCGGCGCGACCCTCCTCGACTACGCCGGCGGCATGCAGCCCAGGAAGGTCGACAAGGTCACGATCGTCCAGACCCTCAAGGACGACGTGGAGGCGGCCCGGCGCGCGTCGGCCGAGACGGGCCGCGACGTCGTCGTGTGGGACACCCTCACCCACATCGCCGGCCCCGACGGCCGCATGGTCTCGCAGATCCCCGAGCGGTACGTCTTCGACGCCCACACCCAGGAGCCGGTGCACGCCGCGGGCGAATCCGTCGACGGGGATCCCGTGCGCCGCGAGGGCATCGAGTTCAAATGGCCCTTCGGTGCCCAGCCCCGCGACCACCTGTACTTCGACGCGCAGACGCGCACCTCCTCGCCCGCCCGCTACCTCGGCCCGCGCACCTTCCGCGGCATGGACGTCCACTACTACGAGCAGACCGTGCCCTGGACGAAGGTGCCCCTCCCCAAGAAGATGCCGATCGAGGGCATCGACCCGGCGACCTTCGAGCAGACCACCGGCACCTCGCTCTGGTACAGGGCCAAGGCGATGTTCTGGGTGGACCCGGTCACCGGGGCGCCCGTCAACGCCGAGCAGGTCATCGAGCAGGAGATGCGCGGCGGCATCGCCGCCGGAGCCCCCGAAGGCCGGCTCACCGTCTTCGCCGGGCACGTCAGGATGCGCGAGGACTACAGCCGGCACACCGTCGCCCTCGTCGCCGCGAACCGGCTGAAGGTCCTCGCCCTGCGCGCCTACGCGCCGGCGGGCCTCGCCGCCGCCGGGCTGCTGCTCCTCGGCGCGGCGCTGTGGCGGGAGGCGCGCGGACGGGAGGCGCGGGCGCGGCGGGTCACCGCCTGAGGCGGGCGCTGGTGTGCCGGGTGGGCTCCGCCGCCGCCGGGTCCTCCGGCCAGGGGTGCTTCGGGTAGCGGCCGCGGAGCTCGGCCCGGACCGCCCGGTAGCCGGCGCCCCAGAACGACGCCAGATCGGCGGTGACCGCCGCGGGCCGCCCCGCCGGGGACAGCAGGTGCACCAGGACGGGCACCCCGGGCACGCCCCCGACGCGAGGCGTCTCGGCCAGCCCGAACAGCTCCTGGAGCTTCACCGCGAGCACCGGCTGCTCCCCCGAGTAGTCCACCCGGATCCGGGAGCCGCTCGGCACCTCGATCCGCTCCGGCGCCAGCTCGTCGAGGCGGGCCGCCTCACCCGACGCCCACGGCAGCAGGCGCGCCAGCGCCTGGCCGGCGTCGATGCGGGCCAGGTCCGCGCGGCGGCGGGCCCGCGACAGCTCCGGCTCCAGCCAGTCCTCCGCACGGGCGGTCAGGGCCGTGTCCGACACATCCGGCCAGTCCCCGCCCAGCGTGCGGTGCAGGAAGGCCAGGCGCTCGCGCAGCGCGGCCGCCTCCTTCGACCAGCGCAGCAGCCCGGCCGGGCCCTCCTGAGCCAGGCCCCGGAGCAGCGCGGCGCGCAGCAGGGCCGGATCCGGGGCGGTCAGGGGGCGCTCGGCGAGGGTGATCGCACCGAGCCGCTCGACGGAGCGGGCGACGACGTCCCCGTCCTCCCAGTGCACCTCCTGCGCCGACGCCAGCAGGTGCTCGGCGGCGGCCAGGGCCGTGTCCCCGTCCAGAGGTGCCGCCAGCCGGAGGCGGGCGTCCGCGGAGCCGGCCGACCGGTCGGCGACCGCCACGGCCAGCCAGTCGCCCGCCGAGGCGAGGCGGGAGCCGTCGGGCAGGGCCGCACGCGTGCCGGACGCCATCAGGAACCGGCCCGGCCCCTGCCGGAGGGCCACCCGCTCGGGGAACGCCAGCGCGACGACGAGCCCGGCGAGCCGGTCGTCCCCGGGCTGCGAGCCCTGAACCCCGCGGCCGCCCGGACCGCCCGCGGCCCGGGCGGGCTCCGCCGCGGCGAGCGCGGCCAGCCGCTTCGCCTCGGCCCGCCACCGCGCCGCGTAGGCGTCGCCCCCGGCGGCGGCCCTCCGCCACGCCGCCACCAGGTCGTCCCCGTACTCCCGCGGCGGCTCCTCGCTCAGCAGCGCCACCACCTCGGCGACCCGCCGCGCCGCCCCCGCCCCGCCGGCGCCGGCCGCGGCCGGGCCGTCCACCAGGGCGCGGGCCAGCCGCGGGTGCAGGCCGAGGCGGGCCATGCGCGCACCGCGCGGGGTGGCCCGGCCCGCCCCGTCCACCGCGCCGACCGATGCCAGCACCGCCCGCGCGGCTGCCAGCGCGCCGGCCGGCGGCGGATCCAGCAGCGCCAGCCCCGACGCGTCGGGGTCGCCCCAGCAGGCCGCGTGCAGCGCGAACCCCGCCAGGTCCGCCAGCCGGATCTCCGGCGCCGGGAACGCCGGCAGCAGCCCGTGCTCCGCCTCCGACCAGCACCGGTACACCGTGCCCGGCGCCTCCCGGCCGGCCCGTCCGGCCCGCTGCCGGGCCGCCGCCCGGGAGGCCCGTACGGTCGCCAGCGCGCCCAGCCCGCGGGCGTGGTCGGTCCGCGGCTCGCGCGCCAGCCCCGAGTCCACGACCACCCGGACCCCCGGCACCGTCAGACTCGACTCCGCGACCGAGGTCGCGAGGACCACCCGCCGGCCGCCGCCCGCCCGCGGCGCCAGCACCGCGTCCTGCACCGCCGCCGGCGCCCGGCCGTGCACCTGGAGGACCTCCGCCCCGGCGCCGTCGAGCAGCCCGGCGACCCGGGCGATCTCCCCGACGCCCGGCAGGAAGCACAGCACGTCCCCCTCGCGCTCCGCGAGCGCCCGCCGCACGACCGCCGCGACGTGCGCCAGCTGCGCCGGGTCGACCCGCATGCCGTGGGGCGGGCGCACCGGCCGGGCCGGCGGGGCCCACACCGTCTCCACCGGGTACGAGACCCCCTCCGCCCGCACCACCGGGGCGCCGCCGAGCAGCCGCGACCAGCCCTCCGCGTCGGTCGTCGCGGATGCGGCGACGAGCCGCAGCCCCGGCCGGAGCGCCTCCCGCACGTCCAGCAGGAACGCGGCCGCGGTGTCCGCGTCCAGGTGCCGCTCGTGGCACTCGTCGAGGACGACGGCGTCCACGCCGGCCAGCTCCTGGTCCCGCTGGAGGCGCTGGAGCAGCACCCCGGTCGTGACGACCTCGACGCGCGTCCCGGGGCCGGCCACCCGCTCCCCGCGCACCGTGAACCCGACGGAGCCGCCCGCCTCCTCGCCCAGCAGCCACGCCATCCGGCGTGCCGCCGCCCGGGCGGCGATCCGCCGCGGCTCGGCGACCACGACCCGGCGCGGCGGCCCGTCGCCGACCAGCCCGGCCAGGACCAGCGGGACCAGGGTGGTCTTGCCCGTGCCCGGCGGGGCGCACAGCACGGCCGTACCGTGGCCGTCCAGCGCGGACAGCAGCGCGGGTACGGCCTCGCGCACGGGCAGGGCGCCGAGGGCGGCGGTGCGTACGGGCACGGCTCAGGCCCCGCCGCGGGCGTCGTCCCGCTCGCAGACGAAGACCGCGGTGCCGGGGATCAGCCGGCCGCGCAGCGGGGACCAGCCGCCCCACTCCTGCGCGTTCCAGGCGGGCCACTCCGGCTCCACCAGGTCGACCAGCCGGAACCCCCCGGCGACGACGTCCCGGACCCGGTCCCCGAGGGTGCGGTGGTGCTCGACGTACACCGCGCGCCCCTGCTCGTCCTGCTCGACGTACGGGGTGCGGTCGAAGTACGAGGCCGAGACGGACAGGCCCTCGGGGCCCGGCTCGTCCGGGAACGCCCAGCGGATCGGGTGGGTGACGGAGAAGACCCAGCGGCCGCCGGGCCGCAGCACGCGGTGGACCTCGCGCATGACGTTCACCGGGTCGGCGACGAAGGGCACCGCCCCGTACGCGGAGCAGGCCAGGTCGAAGGAGCCGTCGCGGAAGGGCAGCCGGCCCGCGTCCGCCTCGACCAGGGGGACGGCGCCGCCGTCGATGCGCAGCGCGTGCTGGAGCTGGCGGTGCGACAGGTCCAGGGCCACGGGGCGGGCGCCCTGCGCGGCGAGCCAGCGCGAACACTGGGCGGCGCCGGCGCCGATCTCCAGGACGTCCTTGCCGGCGAGGGAGGCGGCCGGGCCGAGCAGGGCGGCGTCGGCCTCGTCCAGGCCCTCGGGGCCCCACACGAAGCGGTCGTCCCCCAGGAACGCGCCGTGCTCGCTCTGGTACTCGTCCGCGTTGCGGTCCCACCAGACGCGGCTGGCCCTGCTGCTCTCGGCGTCGTCCGCGTGGCGGCGGGTGGCCTCGGCGTCCTCCCCGGCGGCGGTATCGTACGCGTGTTCGGGGAGGTAGTCCTCTTGGTTCATGGGGCCCGTCGTCGTAGTCTGCCGAAATGAATGCAGGGAGGCCATCAGCGCCTGCCCGGCAAGGAATTGTGCCTGTTGTGCGGTGATCCGCCCGAGGTGTGCCCGTTCGCGCATTGACCCTGTCCGGCCGCCCCCGTATGCTACAAGTTGCGCTGCGAGCCTGTGCTCCTCAGACCTAGCAGGCTGCGCTTGCATCTGTTGATGTCCCCTCGGTTCTCGAGGCCCTGCACCTTCACGGGTTGCGGGCTTCCTTGGCTGTCCGGCTTCTTCGGCAGATGCCGATAAGGGCTCCCGGCGTAGCAGTACCTACGACTTCAATGTCCGTACCGGAGCCCTTTCCCACATGACGAGCAGCACCGAGACCACCGCCACCACCCCGCAGGTTGCGGTCAACGACATCGGTAACGAGGAAGCCTTCCTCGCCGCGATCGACGAGACGATCAAGTACTTCAACGACGGCGACATCGTCGACGGCGTCATCGTGAAGGTCGACCGGGACGAGGTCCTGCTCGACATCGGTTACAAGACCGAAGGCGTCATCCCGAGCCGCGAGCTCTCGATCAAGCACGACGTCGACCCGAACGAGGTCGTCAAGGTCGGCGACGAGATCGAGGCCCTGGTCCTCCAGAAGGAGGACAAGGAAGGCCGCCTGATCCTCTCGAAGAAGCGCGCCCAGTACGAGCGTGCCTGGGGCACCATCGAGAAGATCAAGGAAGAGGACGGCATCGTCACCGGTACCGTCATCGAGGTCGTCAAGGGTGGTCTCATCCTCGACATCGGCCTCCGCGGCTTCCTCCCGGCCTCCCTGGTCGAGATGCGCCGCGTCCGCGACCTCCAGCCCTACGTGGGCAAGGAGCTCGAGGCCAAGATCATCGAGCTGGACAAGAACCGCAACAACGTGGTCCTGTCCCGCCGTGCCTGGCTCGAGCAGACCCAGTCCGAGGTCCGCCAGACGTTCCTCACCACCCTGCAGAAGGGTCAGGTCCGCTCCGGCGTCGTGTCCTCGATCGTCAACTTCGGTGCCTTCGTGGACCTGGGTGGCGTCGACGGTCTCGTCCACGTCTCCGAGCTGTCCTGGAAGCACATCGACCACCCGTCCGAGGTCGTCGAGGTCGGCCAGGAAGTCACCGTCGAGGTCCTCGACGTGGACATGGACCGCGAGCGTGTCTCCCTGTCGCTGAAGGCGACGCAGGAGGACCCGTGGCAGCAGTTCGCCCGGACCCACCAGATCGGCCAGGTCGTCCCCGGCAAGGTCACCAAGCTGGTTCCGTTCGGTGCGTTCGTCCGCGTCGACGAGGGCATCGAGGGCCTGGTCCACATCTCCGAGCTGGCCGAGCGCCACGTGGAGATCCCGGAGCAGGTCGTCCAGGTCAACGACGAGATCTTCGTCAAGGTCATCGACATCGACCTCGAGCGTCGCCGGATCTCGCTGTCCCTGAAGCAGGCCAACGAGTCCTTCGGTGCCGACCCGGCGTCGGTCGAGTTCGACCCGACCCTGTACGGCATGGCCGCGTCCTACGACGACCAGGGCAACTACATCTACCCCGAGGGCTTCGACCCCGAGACCAACGACTGGCTCGAGGGCTACGAGACCCAGCGCGAGACGTGGGAGCGCCAGTACGCCGAGGCGCAGAGCCGCTTCGAGCAGCACCAGGCGCAGGTCATCAAGAGCCGCGAGGCCGACGAGGCCGCCGCTGCCGAGGGTGCTGCCGCCCCGGCCGCCGGCAACGCCGGTGCGGGCATCTCGGGTGGTTCCTACTCCTCCGAGTCGGACGAGACCTCGGGCGCCCTGGCCTCCGACGAGGCCCTGGCCGCGCTCCGCGAGAAGCTGGCCGGCGGCCAGAGCTGATCGCAGCAGCGCACCGCGCCGCCGGTCGCGAACCGGCGGTGAGCTGAGCTGAACGCAAGGCCCGTCCCCTTCCGAGGGGGCGGGCCTTGCTGCTGCCCCCGCCCGGCCGGCCCCCGCGCGGCAACGGCGAGGCCCGACCGGGCTCCCGCCCCGCTAATGCGGCCGAACGGGGAATGGTGCGGCCCCCTCGGACGTTCTTCGCAGAGAACGAGGCGAGGAGGAGCGGTGACAGTGCTTGATCCACAGGGTTTGTACGAATGGGACGCCAAGGGGCTGGCGGTGGCCGACCTGGCGCTCGCCCAGGACTCGGCCGGACTGGTCATGCTCTACCACTTCGAGGGGTACATCGACGCCGGCGAGACCGGCGAGCAGATCGTCGAGCGGCTCCTGGACACGCTGCCCCACCAGGTCGTGGCCCGCTTCGACGCCGACCGCCTGGTCGACTACCGGGCCCGGCGCCCCCTGCTGACCTTCCGCCGCGACCACTGGACCTCCTTCGAGGAGCCCCGCCTGGAGGTCCGCATCGTGCAGGACGCCACCGGCGCGCCCTTCCTGCTGCTCTCCGGCCCCGAGCCGGACGTGGAGTGGGAGCGCTTCGCCGCCGCCGTCCGGCAGATCGTCGAACGCCTCGGCGTCCGGCTCTCCGTCAACTTCCACGGCATCCCCATGGGCGTCCCGCACACCAGGCCCGTCGGGATCACCCCGCACGGCAACCGGACCGACCTGATGCCCGGCCACCACAGCCCCTTCGACGAGGCCCAGGTCCCCGGCAGCGCCGAATCGCTCGTCGAGTTCCGCCTCGCCCAGGCCGGGCACGACGTGCTGGGCGTCGCCGCGCACGTACCGCACTACATCGCCCGCTCGCCCTACCCGGACGCAGCCCTGACCGTCCTGGAGGCGATCACCGCGGCGACCGGCCTGGTCCTGCCCGGAGTCGCGCACGCCCTCCGCACCGAGGCCCACCGCACGCAGACGGAGATCGACCGGCAGATCCGCGAGGGCGACGACGAACTGGTCTCCCTCGTCCGCGGCCTGGAGCACCAGTACGACGCCGCGGCCGGCGCCGAGACCCGGGGCAACATGATCGCCGAACCGGCGGAGATCCCCACGGCCGACGAGATCGGCCGCGAGTTCGAGCGGTTCCTGGCCGAGCGCGAAGGCGACGCGTAGGCGAGGGCGGGGCGGCGGGGCCGGGCCGGGTCTCCTGCACCGGTCCGGCAGCGGCTACGCTGCTGCGCATGCTGAGGGTGGGCCTGACAGGCGGAATCGGTGCCGGCAAGAGCGAGGTCTCGCGGCTGCTCGCGGGCTACGGAGCGGTCGTCGTCGACGCCGACCGCATCGCACGCGAGGTCGTGGAACCGGGAACCCCCGGCCTCGCGGCCGTCGTCGAGGCCTTCGGCGAGGCGGTCCTCGCCCCCGACGGCACCCTCGACCGGCCCGGTCTCGGGGCGGTCGTCTTCGCCGACCCGGAGAAGCTGAAGGTCCTGAACGGCATCGTGCACCCGCTGGTTCGGGCCCGGTCCGCCGAGCTCGAAGCCGCCGCCGGGCCCGGCGCGATCGTCGTGCACGACGTGCCGCTCCTCGCCGAGAACGGCCTCGCCCCGCTGTACGACCTGGTCGTGGTGGTGGACGCCGCGCCGCAGACCCAGCTCGCCCGGCTGACCGCCCTGCGCGGCATGGCCGAGGACGAGGCCCGCGCCCGGATGGCCGCCCAGGCCACCCGGGAGCAGCGGCTGGCCGTCGCGACCCTGGTCATCGACAACGACGGCCCGCTCGAAGCGCTCGGACCGCAGGTTCGCGCAGTGTGGGAGGAACTCACCGCGCGGGCCGCCGCGGCCGCGGGAGCCGCGCCCGGCACGGAATAGCCGCCCGCGACCCCGCGTTCAAGGCCGGGGGAGGGGGAAGGAGCAGACCGTGTCCGATACCACGCCGCCCGCCGCGCCGGCCGGCCAGTCCCCGGAGACGCACGTCATCGACTACCGGGCCGCCGAACGGCTGCTGGCCGCCCGCGACCCGCGCGGCGCGGTGAAGCTCCTCGACTCGGTGCTCGCCGCCCACCCCGAAAGCACCGCGGCCCGGCTGCTGCGCGCCCGGGCCTTCTTCGCCTCCGCCCAGCTGCGGCGCGCGGAGCGGGAGTTCGAGCTGGTGCTGGAGCGTGAGCCGGACAACGCCTTCGCGCACTTCGCGCTCGCCCGCACGCACGAGCGCTCCGGACGCCACGAGCAGGCCCGCAAGCACTTCCGGCTCGCCGCCGCCCTCGACCCGCAGCCCGACTACCTCGCCGCGGCCCGCTTCGAGCAGTAGCCGGCCCGGGGCCGCGGGGCTCCCGGGGCCGCGGGCCTGCAGGCGCTACGGGCGCGGCCCCGCCGGAGGCTCGTACGGGGGGATGTCGCGGCCCGGCTGGTAGTGCGGGCCCTGCCGGATGCGCCGGACCACCACCACCAGGTCGACGGCCGCCAGCAGGCCGACCACCCCGCAGAACGCCGCCCAGCCGGGCCGGTCCGCCACGGCGAACAGCGCCGTGCCCGCCCCGGCCCACACCAGGCCCCACAGGCTCAGCCAGAACCGCAGGCGCAGCGGGCTGCGGGCGGTCACGGGCTCGTTACCGGAACGCATGGGCACCGCCTCGTCGCCTCGTCCCGTCGCCGGCGCCGCCCGGTCGCTCCGGGCCCGCCGACCCTCGCTCTCCCCATCGTCCCACCGCCGCCCCGGAGGTGTGCCCTCCCGCGGTGAACGAACAGAACGGCCAGTTCAGCGGCGTTGTCAGTACCCGCGCCTACACTCGGCAGAGCAGATCCGGCCCGGTTGCGGAGCCGGGCGAAGAGCCGGGCAGGGGCCCGGCCGGAGCAGGCGAGGAGGCAGCGTGTCGACACCGAAGCCGCCCCCGTACGCCCTGCTGCCCCACCCCGCCGTCTTCCTGCCCGATGAGGTCCCGCGCCGCGGCCGACTGGCCTTCTGGTCACCGGAGGGCGCCCCCCTGCCCGACGCCTCGGGGATCCCCGGCGCGGAGGCCGCCCTGATCGACGTCGTCCGCCCGCACGGCCGGGGGGTGCGCACCCGCGTCGTCCCCGCCGTGTTCCTGCCCGTGGCGGGGGCGCTGCCGCTGCTCGTCCGCGCCGCCCGCAGCCCCGCCACGG
>NZ_RPSE01000238.1:0-9618 GCF_003949955.1 Streptomyces sp. WAC05292 | reverse complement strand
GGCCCACCCCCTCCGCGGAGCCCGCACGGCCCGGCTGGCTCGGCCCCGTCCTCGTCCTCGGCATCGTCCTGGCCGCCCTCAACCTGCGACCCGCCATCACCAGCCTCGGAGCCCTCTTCGAAGAGGCCCGCACCGGCCTCGGCATGAACGGCACCGTCGCCGGGCTGATCACCTCCGTCCCGGCCCTCTGCTTCGCCGTCTTCGGCGTCACCGCGCCCCGCCTCTCCCGCCGCTTCGGCCCCGCCGCCGTCGTCTGCGCCGGCATGGCGGCCGTCGCCGCCGGACTGCTCGTCCGCCCCTTCGCCGACGGAGCCGCAGGCTTCCTCACCGCCAGCGCCCTCTCCCTGGCCGGCATCGCCCTGACGAACGTCCTGCTCCCCGTCATCGTCAAGCGCTGGTTCCCCGACCGCGTCGGCACCATGACCGGCCTGTACTCCATGGCCCTCGCCGCCGGCACCTCCCTCGCCGCCGCCGCGACCGTGCCGCTGACCTCCGCCCTCGGGGGCAGCTGGCGCACCGGCCTGCTCGTCTGGGCGCTCCCCGCCGCAGCGGCCGTCCTGCCCTGGCTGCCGATCGCCGCCGCCGCGCGCCGCGACCGGCGCCGGGCCGCCGCCGCGGGCGGGACGGCCCTCCCCGGGGCCGGCCCCGCCGTCGCCCGCAGCCGCACCGCCTGGGCCCTCGCCGGCTACTTCGGCCTCCAGGCCACCGGCGCGTACGTCACCATGGGCTGGCTGCCGCAGATCTTCCGCGACGCCGGGGTCTCCGCCGGCTCCGCCGGCGTCCTGCTGGCCGTCACCATGGTCATGGGCGTACCGCTCGCCTTCGTCATCCCGGGCCTGGCCGGCCGCATGCGCAACCAGGGCGCCATCGCCGCGGTCCTCGGCGCCTTCGGTCTCGCCGGCTACGCCGGCCTCCACCTCGCCCCCGCCGCCGGAGCCTGGGCCTGGGCGCTGCTCCTCGGCCTCTCCAACTGCGCCTTCCCGCTCGCCATCACCATGATCGGCCTGCGCGCCAGGACCCCGGGCGGCGTCGTGCGGCTCTCCGCCTTCGCCCAGTGCACCGGCTACCTCCTCTCCCTGCCCGGCCCCCTCCTCATCGGCGTCCTCTACCAGCACAGCGGCGGCTGGGACCTCCCGCTGGCCGTGATGGCGGGCCTCCTCCTCCCGCAGATCGCCCTCGGCGTCCTCGCCGGCCGGGACCGCACCGTCGAGGCCGAATGCGCCGTGCGACACTGAGCGGCATGGATCCCGTACTCGAACCCGACCCGCAGAACGGCCGCAAGATGCTCGGCATCGTCCTCGGGGCCATGCTCGCCATCACCGTGGCCATCGCCGTCGTCGCCACCGTCGCCGCCCCCTGACCCGCCGGGGTGGGGCTTCCCCCACCATCCCCTAGGGGGCGGGGTTCAGGGTCGCCTCGGGTGCACCCCTGATGGGCGGCACCCCTTCGGATCCCTAGATTCGAAGGAGTCAGCCCGTCCCACCCGCACACCCACGGAGGCGGCCCATGTCGGCCCCCACGCGCCCCACCGGATCACGCACCGCCGCCGGCGCCGACGCCCGGCTGCGCTGGTGGGCCCTGGCCCTGCCCGTCCTCGCCTTCTGCCTGCTGCTCCTCCTCCCGGCCGGCTCCGGGGAAGCGCAGGCCTCCACCGGCGACACCCCCCACCTGCTCCAGGTCGGCCGCGAACTGATGCGCGCCGCCGGCTGACGCGCCCCGCGCGCCCGCCCGCGCCGCGGCGCGCCCCGCCCCCGCACCCGGGCGGCGCGACACCCGGGCCCGCACGCCCCGATCCGTGGGAAGCTGGGCCCATGAGCGCCGACACACCCCGCAGGATCGTCCTCCTCCGGCACGCCAAGGCCGACTGGCCGGATGTGTCCGACCACGAACGCCCCCTGGCGGAGCGCGGGCGCCAGGAGGCACCGGCCGCCGGACTGAAGCTGGCCGAGACCGGCATCGCCTTCGACCTGGCCCTCTGCTCCACCGCCGTCCGCACCCGCGAGACATGGAAGCTCGCCGTCCAGGAGCTGCCCCAGCGCCCCCGGACCGTCTACGAGGAGCGGCTGTACGACGCCTCGCTCGGCGAGCTCATCGCCCTCCTCAACGAGACGTCCGACGAGGTCTGCGACCTCCTCGTGATCGGGCACAACCCGGGCATGCACGCCCTCGCCGACGCCCTCGCCGGCCGCGCGGAGGGCGACGCCCTCGCCAGGATGGCCCGTACCGGCTTCCCGACAGCGGCGCTCGCCGTCGTCTCCTTCACCGGCTCGTGGAAGACCGTCGAGCACGGCGTCGGCACACTGCTGGACTTCTGGACCCCGAAGGACCACTGACCCCCGACGACCCCGAGGACCCCGAGGACACGGAAGGGCCCCGGCGGCCGACCGCCGGGGCCCCTCCGCCTCCCGTCAGGTGAGGCCCGCGGCCTCGACCTCCTCGCGGGTGACGCCGAGCAGGTACAGCACCGTGTCGAGGAACGGCACGTTCACCGCGGTGTGCGCGGCCTCGCGGACCACCGGCTTGGCGTTGAACGCCACCCCCAGTCCGGCCGCGTTCAGCATGTCCAGGTCGTTGGCGCCGTCGCCCACGGCCACCGTCTGCGATAGCGGCACCCCGGCCTCCTCGGCGAAGCGGCGCAGCAGCCGCGCCTTGCCCGCCCGGTCCACGATCTCGCCCGTCACCCGGCCCGTCAGCCGGCCGTCGACGATCTCCAGGGTGTTGGCGGAGGCGAAGTCCAGCCCCAGCCGCTCCTTGAGGTCGTCCGTCACCTGCGTGAACCCGCCGGAGACCACGCCCACCTGGTAGCCGAGCTGCTTCAGCGTGCGGATCAGCGTCCTGGCGCCCGGCGTCAGCCGCACCTCCGCGCGCACCTTCTCCACGACCGACGCGTCGAGCCCGGCCAGCAGCGCCACCCGGGCGTGCAGCGACTGCTCGAAGTCCAGCTCGCCGCGCATGGCCCGCTCGGTCACCTCGGCGACCTCGGCCTCGCAGCCCGCGTGCGCCGCGAACAGCTCGATGACCTCGTCCTGGATGAGCGTGGAGTCCACGTCCATCACCACCAGGCGCTGCGCCCGGCGGTGCAGGCCCGCCGAGACCACCGCCACGTCGACCCCGATGTGCGCGGCGGCCGTGGCCAGCGCGGTGCGCAGCGGCTCGGTCGCGCAGCCGGACACCGCGAACTCGACGGCCGTGACCGGGTACTTCGCAAGCCGGAAGATGCGGTCGATGTTGCCGCCGGTGGCGGTGATCCGGGCCGCTATGGCCGCCGTGGACTCGGCGGTGAGCGGGTGCCCGAGCACCGTGACGTGGGAGCGGCCGCTGCCGCGCGGCAGGTTGTCGCCGGTGCCGGAGAGGATCTCCGCCTGCATCTTGAGGGACTCGGCCCAGCTGTGGACGGTGGCCCGCAGCTCGCCCTCCGTCCCGCCGGCGGGCATGGTGACGAGGGCGCACAGGACGATGCGGCCGCGGGTGACGACCTGCTCGATGTCGACCACGTCGACGGAGTACGCGGCGAGGGTGTCGAACAGCCCGGCGGTGATCCCGGGGCGGTCCTTGCCGAAGATCTTGACGAGGAGGGTGGGTACCTCGGAGGTCTGCGAAGCGCTCATGGTGCTCTCACCGTATCTGCCCGCCCGGCGCGGGTGGACCCCCGTCCCACCCACCGGGACCCCTTTCCCCCGGTCAGCGCGTCGGACGGGTGGACCGCGGGTGAACGGCGGGGGACGCGGGGTGCCGCCCGGCCGGGCCGCCGCGGAGCCCGGCGGCGCCCCCGAGTGTCACGGTTCACCAACGAAACGGGGGCCCGCACCGCCCCGACCGGGCCCGAGCGGGCCGGGAACCGCCCCTTCCGGGCGGGACCGGGGGGCCCGTACGGGCCGGGCGCGGGTGCAGGGAGTCCCGTATGGCCCGCTGCGGGTGCTTTGCCCGGCGGGCGGCCCGCCGAGGGGGCCTGACGGGGGCTCGATTCCACATGTCGGCCCCAGCCTGAAATAGTTCCCCAGGATGTTAGCCATCCCTAGACTCCCTGCCGTCGGACTCCCTGACGGCCGGGGAGATTCTCGGGGGACCTAAGTGGGGCTGGAGTGCCGGAACTCGTACTGGAATTGAACGGAAGGACCTGGACGCTGGACCCGTCCAGGTCGTACTCGCTGGGGCGCGACCCCCAGGGCGACGTGGTGGTCGACGACGCGCGCGTGTCCTGGCGGCACGCCACCATCGCGTGGAACGGACGGGGTTGGGGCCTGGAGGACCACGGCAGCACCAACGGCACGTACGTGCACGGTGCGCGGGTCCAGCACACCGAGCTCGCGCCCGGCACGCCGGTCCACCTGGGCAACGCCACCGACGGCCCGCGGCTGAACTTCACCGCCGCCGGCGCGCCCCAGCAGGCCGTGCCGCAGCAGCAGGCGCCGGCCTACCAGGCCCCGGCCCCCGCGTACCAGGCCCCGGCCCAGGCGCAGGCGGCCCCGGCCTACCAGGCACCCGCCCCGCAGCAGCCGCAGGCCCAGGGCTGGCCGCAGCAGCCGCAGCAGCAGGCGGCCCCGGCCCGGCAGCCGCAGTTCCCGCACCAGCAGGGCGGCGGCGCGGCTCCCGCCCAGGGCGCCGCGCCCGGCTACGGCGGCGACCGCAGCCCCACGACGTTCCACCAGATCGCCGTCGGCCGCGTCATGCGCATCGGCCGCGCCCTGGACAACGAGCTCGTGGTCTCCGACCTCCAGGTCTCGCGCCACCACGCGGAGTTCCGCTCCACCGGCGGCCGCTTCGAGATCCACGACCTCGGCAGCCACAACGGCACCTACGTCAACGGCCAGGCGCTGCCGAAGTCCGGCTCCGTGCTGCTGGGCCCGAACGACATCGTCGGCGTCGGCCACTCCACGTTCCGGATCGTCGGGGACCGGCTGGAGGAGTTCGTCGACTCCGGCGACGTCTCCTTCTCGGCCCGCCACCTCACCGTCACCGTCGACGGCGGCAAGCAGATCCTCAAGGACGTCACCTTCGGCGTCCCGGAGAAGTCGCTCATCGGCGTCATCGGCCCTTCCGGCTCCGGCAAGTCCACCCTGCTGAAGGCGCTCACCGGCTACCGGCCCGCCGACCAGGGCGACGTCCTCTACGACAACCGCAACCTGTACAAGCAGTTCGCGGAGCTCCGCCAGCGCATCGGCCTGGTCCCGCAGGACGACATCCTGCACAAGGAGCTGCGGGTCTCGACCGCCCTGAAGTACGCGGCCAAGCTCCGCTTCCCCGGCGACACCGCCGAGTCCGAGCGCGCCGCCCGCATCGACGAGGTCCTGCGCGAGCTCAAGCTCGACATCCACAAGGACAAGAAGATCACCGCGCTCTCCGGGGGCCAGCGCAAGCGCGTCTCCGTGGCGCTGGAGCTGCTGACCAAGCCGTCGCTGATCTTCCTGGACGAGCCGACCTCCGGCCTGGACCCGGGCATGGACCGCGACGTCATGCAGCTGCTGCGCGGCCTCGCCGACGACGGCCGCACGGTGCTCGTGGTCACCCACTCCGTCGCCGAGCTGTCGCTGTGCGACAAGCTGCTGGTCATGGCCCCGGGCGGCTCGGTCGCCTACTTCGGCCCGCCGGACGAGGCGCTGAACTTCTTCGGCTACAGCACCTGGGCGGACGTCTTCTCGGCCTTCGAGAACTACCGCGACTACGACTGGGCCGGCCGCTGGAAGGGCTCGCAGCACTACCAGCTGTACGCCGCCGACCTCGACGCGGTCGCCCCGCAGTCGGTCGCCATGCCCCCGCAGCAGATGATCCCGCCCAAGCCGCAGGCCTGGGGCTCGCAGCTGTGGACGCTGATCCGCCGCTACCTGTCGGTGATCGCCTCGGACAAGGGCTTCATGGCGCTGATGGTGGCGCTGCCCGCGGTCCTCGGCATCGTCTCCACCGTCATCCCGGCGAAGTTCGGCCTCGCCCCGCCGACCCCGCCGAGCCGGTTCAACGGCGACGCCGGCACGATCATGCTGATCCTCGCGGTCGGCATGTGCTTCTCCGGAGCCGCCAACTCGGTCCGAGAGCTGATCAAGGAACGGGTCATCTACGAGCGCGAACGCGCCACCGGCCTGTCCCGCTCGGCGTACCTGATGTCGAAGGTGATCGTCCTCGGCCTCATCACCGCCTTCCAGGGCGTGATCATCTGCGCCATCGGCTTCACCCCGCGCGAACTCCCCGCCGAGGGCCTGTTCATGTCGCCCGCCGCCGAGCTGTGCATCTCGGTGATCGCGCTCGGCTTCACGTCGATGATGTTCGGCCTGGTCATCTCCGCGCTGGTGAAGACCGCCGAGAAGACCATGCCGCTGCTGGTCATGTTCGCCATCGTCCAGGTCGTCTTCACCGGCATCCTGTTCCAGATCTACGACAAGCCCGGCCTGGAGCAGTTCGCCTGGCTGATGCCGTCCCGCTGGGCCATCGCCGCCGCCGGCACCACGCTGAACCTCGGCAAGCTGATGGCGCCGTGGGACATCGAGCACCCGGAGAACACCGACCCGCTGTGGGACCCCACGGTCGGGCAGTGGACCCTGGACATCTTCGTCCTCGTCGCGCTCGGCGTGGCCTGCGGGTTCGCCGTGCAGCGCCTGCTGCGCCGCCACGAGCCCGAGGTCATGCGCAACTAGCGCACGGCTCCGCGCGAGAACGCCGAAGGGCGGCACCCGGTTCCGGGTGCCGCCCTTCGGCGCAAGAGGCCGCCGTGCCGTCCGCGCCGGCTCAGTAGGCGCTGTTGACGTTGTCGATCGTGCCGTAGCGGTCGGCCGCGTAGTTGCAGGCGGCGACGATGTTGGCGACCGGGTCGTACTGGTCGAACTTGGTGCCGGGCACGTGGTAGGCCTTGAAGGTCGGGTAGATGACCTGGAGCAGGCCCTTGGACGGGATGCCGTTCTTGGCGTTGATGTCCCAGTTGTTGATGGCGAGCGGGTTGCCCGAGGACTCGCGCATCACGTTCTTGTGAATGCCTGCGTAGGTGCCCGGGATGCCCTCCTTCTTCATGATGAAGAGGGCTTCCTTGATCCAGCCGTCCAGGTTGTTCGCGAAGACGGGGGTGCGGGCGGCAGCGCGGCTGGCGGCGGCCTTGGCCTCGCGGGCCTTCTTCGCCTTGGCCTCGGCCTCTGCCTTCGCCGCGGCGTCCGCCTTGGCCTTGGCGGCGGCGGCCTGCTGGGCGGCCTTGGCGGCGGCGGCCTGCTGCGAGGCCAGGTTCGCCTGCACGGTCTGGGCCTGGACGGCGCCCGTGACCTGCGTCCACGCCGCGGGAGCGGCGGCGGCCTCGGCCGGACCGGAGTTCCCGGCACCGCCGGGGACGAGGGTGGCGGCGAGGGCGGCGGCGCCGAGGGCGGCGACGGTGGCGAAGGACCTCTTGTGGGCCTTCGTCAGACGACGGCCGGGGATGTTGATCTCGGACATGCGTGGACAACCTCTTCGAATCGCGGGAGCCGCAGGAGGGCGGCTGCGGATCGGGGGAGATCCGCGGCGCCGTGCGACGGAGGCAATTCTTAGCGGCGGCAAAATCCTGTGGCAAAGGTGTGACGTACGATCCCGCTTAGTGGATCACGTCGCCGCTCCGAGCCTGGAATTCCGCCGCGCAGACCGCCCGGAGCAGCGTTGATGTCGCCTTTACCCGTCCACTACGCTCCTTCGTAAGTGACCTGGGTCCTATGCGCGGGCTCACATCGGGCATGTAACAGTCTCACCTGGCGTTGCCAAAGCAATGCAATGTGTCACCGCAGTCCGACTCCAGGAGGACCCCCGCCGTCTCCTCCGTCCTCCCGAAGGCGGAGGAACGCGCCCGCGATCTGCACCCCCGGACCCGCCCCCTCCGGCTCCCGCCCTAGGACTCGCGCCCGATCCCGCAGGTCACGGCCCCGAGTACGGTGATCTCCATGGACCACGGACCCCGCAGCGGCCTCGCCGCCGTCAGCACCGCACTGCTCGCCATGAGCCGGCGGCTGGAGGTACGCGACGTCCTGCGCACGATCGTCGTCGAGGCCCGCGCCCTCCTCGGCGCCCGCTACGCCGCCCTCGGCGTCCCCGACGACCACGGCGGGTTCGCACAGTTCGTCGTCGACGGCATCAGCGAGGAGCAGTGGCGCCGCATCGGCCCCCTGCCCCGCCAGCACGGCATCCTCGCCGCGATGCTCCACCAGGAGGGCGCCCAGCGCCTCGCCGACGTGCGCAAGGACCCCCGCTTCGAGGGCTGGCCCGCCGCCCACCCCGAGATGGCCGACTTCCTCGGCCGCCCCATCCGGGACGGGGAGGAGACCCTCGGCGCCCTCTTCCTCGCCAACAAGCACGCCCCCGGCGGCTTCACCGAGGAGGACGCGGAACTCCTCGGCCTCCTCGCCCAGCACGCCGCCATCGCCCTCACCAACGCCCGCCTGTACGAGCGCAGCCGCGAGCTCACCATCGCCGAGGAGCGCTCCCGCCTCGCCCACGAGCTGCACGACGCCGTCAGCCAGAAGCTCTTCTCCCTCCGCCTCACCGCCCAGGCCGCCGCCGCCCTCGTCGACCGCGACCCGGCCCGCGCGAAGGACGAGCTCCACCAGGTCGCCGTCCTCGCCGCCGAAGCCGCCGACGAACTGCGCGCCGCCGTGACCGAGCTGCGGCCCGCCGGCCTCGACGAGGACGGCCTCGCCGCCACCCTCCGCGGCCACGTCCGCGTCCTCGACCGCGCGCACGCCGCACGCGTCACCTTCACCTGCGACGGTGTACGCGCCCTGCCGGCCGCCCAGGAGGAAGCCCTCCTCCGCGTCGCCCAGGAAGCCCTCCACAACGCTTTGCGGCACTCCGGCGCCGACCGCGTCGACGTCGTGCTCGCCCGGCGCGGCACGGGCGCCGTCCTCACCGTCGCCGACAACGGCAGCGGCTTCGACCCCGCGGCCGTGCGCGCGGCCGGACGCCACCTCGGCCTCGTCTCCATGCGGGACCGGGCCGCCGGCGCCGGCGGCCGACTCACCGTGCACTCGGCATCCGCCGCGGGCACCACGATCGAGATGGAGGTACCCGGTGGCTGAGGAGCCCGGCCGGATCCGCGTCCTGCTCGTCGACGACCACCAGGTCGTCCGGCGCGGCCTGCGCACCTTCCTGGAGGTCCAGGACGACATCGAGGTCGTCGGCGAGGCCGCCGACGGCGCCGAGGGCGCCGCCCGCGCCGAGGAGCTGCGGCCCGACGTGATCCTGATGGACATCACGATGCCCGGCACCGACGGCATCGAGGCCCTGCGCCGGCTCCGCGCCGCGGACAACCCCGCCCGGGTCCTCGTCGTCACCAGCTTCACCGAGCAGCGGACGGTCGTCCCGGCCCTGCGCGCCGGCGCCGCCGGATACCTCTACAAGGACATCGACCCGGACGCCCTGGCCGCGGCCATCCGCTCCGTCCGCGCCGGGCACGTACTGCTCCAGCCCGAGGTCGCCGAGGCGCTGCTGTCCCAGGACGACCAGCCGGCGGCCGGCCGCGGCGGCTCCCTGACCGAGCGGGAGCAGGAGGTCCTCGGCCTCATCGCGGACGGCCGCTCCAACCGGGAGATCGCGCGGGCGCTCGTCCTGTCGGAGAAGACGGTCAAGACGCACGTCTCGAACATCCTCATGAAGCTGGACCTCGCCGACCGCACCCAGGCG
>NZ_RPSE01000237.1:0-9625 GCF_003949955.1 Streptomyces sp. WAC05292 | reverse complement strand
GGATCAGGGTTCGGGCTCGGGGTGGAGGCGGGGTTGAACCCGTACACCTGCGGGCTCCCCGCTGCTTAGGCTGGCCCCATGACTGACGAGGGGCAGCACCAGGGGCCGCAGAAGCCGTTGCCGGAACTCCGGGCGTCGGACGCCGACCGGGACCGTGTCGTGGAGCGTCTGCGCGACGCGCTCGCCGAGGGCCGGCTCGACATGGAGGAGTTCGAGGAGCGGCTGGAGTCGGCGTACACGTCGCGTACGTACGCCCAGCTGGAGACCCTGACCCGGGACCTCCCCGCGGCCGGCGCCGCCCCCGCCGGGACGGCCGTGGCCGGTGCGGCCGCCGCGCCCGCCGCCGGCTCGTGGGCGGGGCGGATCGGCGGCGGGATGCCGGCCGCGTCGGCGACGGCGGTGGCGGTCATGTCGGGCTTCCAGCGCCGCGGGAACTGGACGGTGCCGAGCCGTTTCAACGCGGTGGCGTTCTGGGGCGGCGGGGAGCTGGACCTGCGCGAGGCGCACTTCGCGGAGCGCGAGGTGGTCATCAACTGCATCGCGATCATGGGCGGCATCGAGATCACCGTCCCGCCGGGCGTGGACGTCGACGTCCGGGGCATCGGCATCATGGGCGCCTTCGACCAGCGGCACAGCACGGGGCCCGTGGCGCCGGGCGCCCCGCGCGTGGTGGTCACCGGGCTGGCGTTCTGGGGCGGCGTCGACATCAAGGTGAAGGAGCCGAAGCGGTATCCGGGCCTCGGTGGCGGCCCCGACCTGCGCAAGGAGCTGTGAGGAAGGCGCTGAGGGCGGCGCTGCGGACGGCGCGCCGGGAACTCCCCGGGCGTGCCGGGAGTCGGATGCTGTGAGACAAAACCGGCACCCGGGAGAAGGCAGGAGCACGTGGACGAACGCACCACCGCCGGGGGCCCCGAACCGGGCGCGGACAGCGGCAGCACGGCGGGGGGCCGGGCACCGGCCGTGCGGGGCGACGGCGGCCGGCCGCCCCGGGTCCCCGTCCCGGCCCTCGGCGGCTTCGTGTTCAGCGAGGCGGACGAGGAGCGCCGGCGCGGCGTACGGCGCATGAAGGCGACCGCGACCGGCCTGCTGGTCCTGGTCGCGGTGGTGTACGTACTGGCCACCTGGGCCGAGCACACGGGCGCCGGGGCATGGGCGGGCTACGTGCGGGCAGCCGCCGAGGCGGGCATGGTGGGCGCGCTCGCGGACTGGTTCGCGGTGACGGCGCTGTTCCGGCGGCCCCTCGGCCTGCCGATCCCGCACACCGCGATCATCCCCACGAAGAAGGACCAGCTGGGGGCCTCCCTCGGCGAGTTCGTCGGCGAGAACTTCCTCTCCGCGGACGTGGTGCGGGCCCGCCTGCACGCCCTGCGGATCGGCAGCCGGTTCGGGACGTGGCTCGCGGAGCCGGCGCACGCCGACCGGGTCACCGCCGAGCTCGCGACCGCGCTGCGCGGGGCGCTGACGGTGCTGCGCGACTCCGACGTCCAGGCCGTGGTGGGCGAGGCGATCACCCGGCGGGCCGAGACGGCCGAGATCGCGCCGGGCATCGGCAAGACCCTGGAGCGGGTCGTCGCGGACGGCGGGCACCGGCGGGTCGTCGACCTCGTCTGCGCCAAGGCCCACGACTGGCTCGTCACGCACGCGGACTCCGTCATGGGCGCCGTACAGGGCGGCGCGCCCGGCTGGACCCCCCGGTTCGTGGACCGCAAGGTCGGCGAGCGCGTCTACAAGGAGCTGCTCCGCTTCCTCACCGAGATGCGGGACATGCCGGAGCACCCGGCGCGCGGGGCGGTGGACCGCTTCCTGTGCGACTTCGCGGCAGACCTCCAGGCGGACACGGACACGCGGCTGCGGGTGGAGCGCCTGAAGTCGGAGATCCTGGAGCGGGAGGAGATCCAGGACGTGATCGCCTCCGCGTGGACGGCGATCCGCGCCATGATCCTCTCCGCTGCCGAGGACGAGCAGAGCGAACTGCGGCTCCGCGTCCGCGCGTCCCTGCTGTCGCTGGGCGCCCGCCTGGCGACGGACGGGCGGCTCCAGGACAAGCTGGAGGGCTGGATCGAAGGAGCGGTCGTGTACGTGGTCACCACGTACCGGGCCGAGATCACGTCACTGATCACGGACACGGTGGCGGGCTGGGACGCGGAACACACCTCCCGCAAGATCGAGGCCCACATCGGCCGCGACCTCCAGTTCATCCGCATCAACGGCACGGTGGTGGGCGCCCTGGCGGGCCTCCTCATCCACACGGCGTCGCGCGCGTTCGGGGCCTGAGGGGCGGGCGGCGGCGTACCCGCCGACCAGCCCGGCGGCCGCCATCGCAGCACTCGGTACCCGCACCCGCGCCATGTCCAACTCCCTCGCTCGATTCCGTACGTCGTCGTACGCCGTGTCCGTGGGGACGTCCGCCGAAGCCCGCAGCCGCCGCAGCCGCCGCCGCGCCCCGTTCCCGAGGCTAACGCGGCGGCTTGACCGCCCGCCGGGCCCCCACCGCCCCGAGCACCAGCACGGCGCCGCCGATCACCCCGTCCGGTACGGCGTCCTGCACCGTCCGCGGCAGCAGCGCCACCACGCCCAGCACGAGCAGGAACGCGAGCGCGCACCGCGCCGCGATCCGCAGCAGTCTGTCCACGCCTGCTCAACGCGCCGCCGGCCCGGCCGACACGCGTGCGGGCCGGGGGATTTGCCACATACTCTCCGGATCTGCACGGAACGCGTCCCGCGGCCCGGGCGGGCGTACAGTCGCCTCCTCCCACTTCCTCCAGAGAGGCCGGGACATCGTGATCTGTTACGGAGAGTCCGTCCTCGACCTCGTCGACGAACTGGTCGACGCGTACGCGGAGGTGTTCTCCGCCCCGCCGTGGAACGAGGACGCAGAAACCATTCGCCGCTTCGGTCCCCGCCTGCGCGCCGACAGCCGCCGCCACGGCTTCCGCACGGCGCTCGCCCAGTCCGAGGCGGGCGTCGACGGCTTCGCCACGGCCTGGCTGACCCCGCCGGACCTCCCCACCGGCCGCGCGTACGGGCAGGTCGCCGCCCAGCTCGGCCCGGCCCGCGTCCGCCGGCTGCTGACGGGAGCGCTGGAGGTCGACGAACTCGCCGTACGCCCCTTCGCCCGCGGCCGCGGCACCGGCCGGGCCCTCCTCGCCGAGATCACCGCCGACGCCCCCGACGGCCGCGCCTGGCTGCTGACCTCCCGCATCGCCACCGACACGGTGGCCACGTACCGCCGCCTGGGCTGGCACGAGGTGGCCCCGCTGCCGGGGGCGCCGGAGCGCACCGCCGTCGTCGTCTTCCTGGCACCACACCACCCGGGCGCCGCAGGGCTGTGACCCCGGCACGCCGTGGCCGGCGCCGCCGTCGCCGGCCGGCTTCCGAACCGCCCCGCGCGGCCCGGGGGCATCGCCCGTCCGGCCTGCCCCTGCCACTGCCGGCGATGCCGGCCCGCCCCACCCGCCTGCGGTCGGCTGCCGTCCGTCCCGTCCCTGAACCGCCCTTCGCGACCGCGGGTGCCGGCCCGCCGCCCTTGACCGCCGCGCCGCGGGCGGCGTCGATCCCCCCCCGGACCGCCCCGCTGCCGCGGGCGACCACACCCGTGTACACCCACCGCGCCCGGCGGTGTCCGCGCGCCGCCCCGGGCATACGCGCGGGCCGCGGCAGGCGGTGCCAGTCCGTCGTTCCCGACAGCCGCGCCAGGCCGGGCGGCGCCAGTCCGTCCGTTCCCGACGGTCCTTCCACGCCCCGGCGGTGCCGGGCCCGCAGCCCCGTCCGCCGCGCCGCGAACGACGGTGTTCGCGCGCCCGCTGCGGGGCATAAACCGCGGCATGATCACACCGCGCACACGACCGCACACGCACGAGCACGCGCACACCCCCCGGGCCCGTCCGCCCGTACGCCCCCGGCGGCGCCCGTCGGCCGCGGCCGCGCCGTGCTTCCGCCGCCAGCTCCGGCTGGCCACCCGGAGGCAGCTCACCGCGTCCGGGATCCCCGCCGGAACCATCGCCTCCCGCAGCCGGCCCGGCGGCCCGTGGCAGCGGCTGCTGCCCCGCGTCTACCTCCTGCAGACCGGACCCCCGGACCACCGACAACGGGCCCTCGGCGCCGTCCTGTACGCCGCCGACCCGGCCGCCGACCCGCTCTCCGGCGACACCGCGGCCCTGACCGGCGCCGCCGCCCTGTCCCTGCTGGGCATCCCCGAAGCGCCCCGCACCCCGGCCGACGTACTGGTCCGCAGCCCGCGCCGCCCGGCGGGCACCCCTGAGGTCCGCACCCTGGCGACGGCGCGCTGGCCGCAGACGATCACGGTCGCCGGAGTTCCGAGCACCCGCCCGGTACGGGCGGCGGCCGACTACGCGGCCCACGCCACCGACCCGCAGCAGCTCCGCGCGGTCCTGGCCCGCGTCGTCCAGTCGGGCTGGTGCCACCCGCAGGACCTGCACGCCGAACTCCGCACCGCCCGCCTCCTCGGCCGCCCGGAGATCCGCGCCGCCGCGGCCGAGCTACTCGCCGGGGTCCGCTCGCCCGCCGAGGCGCAGGCCCGCGACGCCCTCACCGCGGCCGGCCTTCCGCCGCCGCTGTGGAACGCCCGCCTCTACACCGCGGACGGCGCCTTCCTCGCCGCACCGGACGCGTACTGGCCCGACGAGGGCGTGGCCCTGGAGATCGACTCCGCGGAGTACCACTACACCCGCGACGCCTGGCAGGCCACACTCCGCCGCCGCCTGCGCCTGGAGGCCCACGGCATCCTGGTGGTGAGCGCGACCCCGTCGATGGTCCGCGACACCCCGACCCAGGTCACGTCCGCGATCCGCACCCTCCTGACCCTGGCCACACCCCGCCCCACCCCACCGACGGCAACCCTGCGCGGCCACCACCAGCTGCTGCTGTTCGACGGGAGGGAAGGGGTGCGCCGCCAGTCGGATGGCGTCCTGAACTGATCGAAATGGATTGACTCGTGCAGTGATTTGCATAGCGTCATGCCATGACGATCCGGGCTTTGCTTCTTGAGGTGGCTGACAAGTACGACTCGAAGGCCGGGACGCGGATCCATGTGCCCGGCCAGCAGGTCTTGCGGAACGTGGCCAAGCGCGCCGACCTGGGACTGCCGGAGGGGCTTATCGCCGCCGGGTACGGAGGGCAAACGACGGCCGCAGCCTCGCCGTGGATCGGCGTCTTCGACAAGGCGATCAACACCAACCCCAAGCGGGACCTGTACCTCGCCTACATCTTCAGTACGGACTTGACCTCTGTGACTCTGACACTCCAGCAGGGAGTCACCGAACTCGGTGACAAGATCAAAAACAAGCAGCCGCTCCTGGCGCATCTGCGGCGCCACGCGGCGCGGCTGTCCGCCGCCCTCCCGCCGTCGCTTGCCGAGGAGTGGAACCACAATCCCGCGCTGGGCAGTGGAAAACGGCCGGAGGCGTATGCAGCGGCGAGCGTGGCCGCACGCCGGTACGAGATCGCCGCCATGCCGTCGGAGGAGGAGTTGCAGCACGACCTGCGTGTTGCAACGAGCCTCCTCCAACGGGCCGCCGCAGCAGAGTCCGCGTGGCGGGCCGCGCAGGACGACGACGACCTCGACGTGCCGGCCCTGCCGCAGCAGCGGACGTCCAGCGAGGAGGGTGGGAAGGCCTCCGGGTCGACCACCATGGGGACGCCGACCGCCCCGCCCACGCCCGTGGTGCGTCCGGCGGGCTTCAAGCCCCGCAACAGCAGCGACTACATCGCACACATCACTGCCCACCAGCAGGTGAAGAGTCGGAAGCACGAAGAACTGATCGAGGACTTTGCTGCCCACATCAGCAAGCGGGACTACACGCCGAACAACCAGCACGTCCATCCGAAGGACCTGACGCTCCAGCAGTCCGACGCGGAACAGGCACCCGCGTCGGACGGGCCGGAGTGGCTGGTCGAGGTGAAGGTCGTCCGCAGGGGCCGTGCGGACGCCGCCGTTCGGGAAGCGATCGGACAACTCCGCGAATACAGCTACTTCCTGTACCGGGAGAAGAAGCTCCCCGCACCCCACCTGATCGCGCTCTTCTCCGAGGACATCGGTGTGTTCGCGCCCTACCTGGAGGACCAGGGCATCGCCGCGATCTGGCAGACCGCCGACGGCTGGGCCGGTACCCCGACTGCTGCCGCCTGGGGCATGGTCGACTAGCGGCCCGCTGCCGGCCGCGCCCCTACGCGGCGCCGTGGCATTCCGAGTAGGGCTTGGTGGAGGTGCACCAGCACGGGGCGTTCGGGGGCGGGGGCCAGGGGGTGGCCTTGCCTCGGGCCGCCAGGGTCGTCGCGTACTCCGGGAGGAGGGACGGGGACGCCGGGGACGTCTTCTCCGATGCCGCGAACGCCTCGTACGACGGGACGCTCGCCGTGACGATGCCGAGGTTCGTCGTGCCCGAGGCGGCGAGGGCGCGCAGGGACGCCTCGACCTGGGCCAGGTGCGCGTCGTGCGAGGGGTACTCCGCCGCCAGCGTCGGGTAGCTGGTCAGGAGTTCGGCCAGCTCGCGCTGCGGCCAGTGCAGGATCGCCACCGGGAACGGGCGGGACAGGGCCGCGCGGCGGTCGCCCAGTTCCGCGCGGAGGCGGGCGATCTCGGCGCGGAGCTCGGCGGGGTCGTCGGAGCCGAGGGCCCAGATGCGCTTGGGGTCGTGCAGCTCGTCCAGCGGGATCGGGCCGGTGTGGCGGGTGTCGGCGACCATGTCCCAGTCGTCGTGCGGGAGTCCGAGGAGGCGGCGGACGCGGTGCCTGCCCGTCAGCAGCGCCGTCGTCGCCGGGGTGAGCGGGGCGTCCTCCGAGATCAGGAGCGTGGCCGCCTGGGTGAAGCACTCCTCCGACGCGGCCAGCTCGTCGTGGGCTTCGAGGGCCTCGGCGATGACCTCCCAGGGTGCCGGGTCCGCGGGCGACGCGGCGCGGATGCCCTGGATGAGGGCGCGGGCCTCCGGCTCGTGACCGTACTCCCAGAGGTTCGCGGCCTGGAGTGCCTTGATCAGGTGCGGGTCGGCCGGCTCGCCGGCGAGGAGGCGGTCGTAGAGGGCGCTCGCCCGTTCGCGCGCGTCGGCCAGTTCGAGGTGGGCGGCGGCCTGGAGCAGCAGGGGCTCCTGGTCCTCGGGGTAGCGGGTCGCCGTGCGGATCAGGCGCTCGGCTTCGGCGATGTGCTCTGCAGGCGTGTCGGGGCGCATGGTTCACACCGTACTGCCGCTGGTCTGTTGGCGGGGGAGGTCTTAAGGTGCGCCCCGTGCGGGATCACATGCGTGTGGTGGTGCAGGGGCGCGGCGGGTGCTCGCGCCCGGGCGGTCTCGCGCGGGTGCTGTGGGCGGCCGCCGAGTTGACCGTCACGGTGGGTGTGCTGCTGTTGTTGCTGGTGGTGCACCAGGTGTGGTGGACGAACCGGCAGGCCGCGGCCGCCGCGGTGCGGCGGGTCGCCGCGCTGGAGGAGGCCTGGGCGGCGGCTCCCGGTCCGGGACCGGGGGCGGCTGCTCAGCCGGAGGCTTCCGCGGAGCCGTCCCCGGAGCCGTCCGGGCCGGCGCCGGCGCCGGCGCCGTCGCCGTCGGAGGCGGGCGGAGCGGGCGGAGCCGCCGACCGGCCGCGGGACGGGGCGGCGTACGGGGTGCTGCGCATTCCGCGGCTCGGGGTGGCGGTGCCCGTCGCGCGCGGGGTCGACAAGCGGAGCGTGCTCGACAAGGGGTACGCCGGCCACTACCCCGGGACCGCCGAGCCCGGCGCGCAGGGCAACTTCGCGCTGGCCGGGCACCGCAACACGCACGGGGAGCCGTTCCGGTACGTGAACCGGCTGCGGCCCGGCGACGAGCTCGTCGTCGAGGTCCGGGGGCGGCGGTACACGTACACCGTCGACCGGATCCTGCCGGAGACGGCGCCGCGCGACACCGGCGTGATCGCCCCGGTGCCGCGGAGCGCGGTCCGCCCGGGGTACGGGTACACCGAGCCCGGCGCGTACATCACGCTGACCACCTGCACGCCCGAGTACAGCTCCCGGTACCGGCTCGTGGTGTGGGGGGTGCTCGCCGGGAACCGATCCGGGGGGCGGGGCGTTGTCGGTACGGCTGGGTAGGATCGATCACCAGTACGCACATGAGCGGCGGAGAGGGGGCGGTTGACGTGGACGGGCTGGACGGCTCGCGCCGGGCGGGTTCGTTGAGGGCACTGCTTGCGGCGTTCGCCGGCGCCGCCGCGCGCCTCGCTCCCCTGATGCTGTTCGCCGGCGTCCTCGGGTTGATCGCCGGGCAGGGCGGTCAGGGTGCCGTCGTCGTCGCCCTCGCCGCGACCGCCGCCGCCGTGTCCGTGGGGGCAGCCGCCCTCGCGGCGCGCCTGGTGCGGCCCGTGCCGCCGCACCGAATACGCACAGCGATCCGTGATCGCGAGCAGCGCACGGCGTTCCTGCCGCAGCGCGATCCCGACGCCTCCGGCCGGTCGCGGCCGAGGGCACCCGGCCGTCTCGCCCCGACGGCCGCGTAGGGGCGCGCACGGCGCACCGCCCTCCCCGATCGCCTCAGGCACAGCCTGCTTCCGCTGCCGCGCCCCGCGTGGCTCGTCACGCCGAAACGCACCACTTCGACGTTCGACGAGACCCCCGGAGAGCCCGCGTGTCCGTTTTCACCCATGTTGTTGTCGAGTTGGGCCGGTTCCTGGAGCCGGCGCTGGCCGAGTCCGCGACCGCTGCCGCGATCGTGCTGTTCACCGTCCTCGTACGGCTCGCCCTGCACCCCCTGAACAGGGCCGCCTTCAAGGGCGCCACCCCGGTGGCCGGCTGCCTGCCGCTGCTGCTCCAGCTGCCGGTGTTCTTCCTCATGTACCAGGCGTTCACCACGTCGGGGGAGCTGCTGGGGCACCGCCTGTTCGCGGCGCCGCTCGGCGGGACGTGGGCCGGTGCCCTGGGGGATGGTGGGCTGTTCGGCGCGCAGGGGCTGGTGTACCTCGCGCTGTTCGCGGTGATCGCCGCCGTCGCCGCGTGGAGCGCGGTGCGGGGGCGGCGGGCCGCGGCTGCCGCTGCCACCGCGGCGCCGGTGCCACGGGGCAAGGCCGCGCCGGGACGGGCCAAGGCCGGGACGGGCCCTTCCGCGGCCGGGGTGCCGGAGCTGACCGCCGAGCAGCAGGAGGCCATGCGCCGACTGGGAGGCGTGCTGCCGCTGCTGTCCTTCGGGACGCTGGTGACGGCGGCCATCGTGCCGCTGGCCGCCGGCCTGTACCTGGCCGCCACCACGGCATGGTCGGTCGCCGAGCGTGCATGGCTGGAGCACCGCAGGGACCGCCTTGCCGCCGTCGAGGCGGCGGCCGGCAGCCGGTGACGCGCGTGCGCGTCGGCGGTCCAGGGGTGGCCGCCTGGGCGGCCGACGGGTCTGCGGTGGGCCGGAGCGCCTGAAGGTCCTCGGCGGCCGGGCTGACTCCGGTTGCCCCGGGCCGGGTCCCTATCCACGCCGGGTTGCCGTCCGGGCCGGGTTGCCGTCCGGGCCGGGTTGCCGTCAGGGCCGGGCTGCCGCCCCGGGCCGGACGATGGGGTGCGGCCATCGGAGGATTGGTCGATCCTCCAAGAACCCCGTTCCGCCCACAAGCCCCTGTTCACGGACTGGAACACCGCCCCGGCGAGCCACCCGCCCCGACGGTC